>CANNKH010000211.1 GCA_947504985.1 Methylococcaceae bacterium
GGCATAAAATGTAGCACACCGAAAACCGCGGCTATCATGATGACAAAGTTCCACAACGTAACCTGCGCACCGCCCAGCTTATCCGCCAGCCAACCGCCAACAGGCCGAATCAATGCACCGACCAACGGGCCTAAAAAAGCGTACTGGGTGGGATTGACATCAGGGAACAGGATTTTAATCAGCATCGGAAAACCGGCTGAATAACCGATAAAGGAACCGAACGTCCCGGTATAGAGCCAGCACATCAACCAGTTGTGTTTACGTTTAAAAATGACCGATTGTTCTTTAAACGACGCTTTGGCCGAAGCAATGTCATTCATGCCGAACCACGCGGCAATACTGGTCGCAATAATGAACGGCGCCCAGATAAAACCGGCATTTTGCAACCAGATGTTTTTAGTCACGTCAGCCTTCACCCACACTTGCGGATCGCCGCCCCATGAGCCGAAAATACTCATGGCAATCACCAGAGGCACCACGAACTGGACGGTACTAACACCCAGATTACCCAAACCGGCATTCAAACCCAGCGCCGTGCCTTTTTGCGACTGCGGATAGAAAAAGCTGATATTCGCCATACTGGATGCAAAATTTCCGCCGCCAAAACCGCATAACAAGGCTAATACCGCCATAAGCACGTAGGGCGTTTCGGGATTTTGTACGGCAAAACCTATCCAGATGGATGGCAACAGTAACGAGGCGGTACTGAGGGTCGTCCAGCGGCGTCCGCCAAAAATCGGCACCATGAATGAATAGAAAATCCGTAAGGTCGCGCCGGACAAGCCCGGCAATGCCGCCAGCCAAAATAACTGGTCGGTCGTGTACTTAAAGCCAATGCTGGGTAAGTTGATAACCACCACGCTCCACACCATCCACACCGCGAACGACAGTAATAAGGCGGGAATGCTGATCCACAAGTTGCGGGTGGCGATTTTTTTGCCGGTCTTTTCCCAAAAACTAGCGTCTTCAGGATGCCAATCCGTCAGCACCAATGTCGAAGGATGGCTCAATTCCGGCAAGTAGGTCGAAACCTTTGCCAATTCAGGGACGACGCGGCGTTCCATAGCCACAACAGAAAAGTGCATCCAAGCCAGTGCAATCATCACCAGCACGAACAGCAGCATGAAGCAACTGCTCCAAATGCCGGTCAAATCGTTCAACATGCCGAATGTCAGCGGTAACAGAAAGCCGCCCAAGCCGCCGATCATACCGACAGCACCGCCGACGGCGCCGACATTATCGGGATAATAAACGGGGATATGTTTGTACACCGCCGCTTTGCCAAACGACATAAACAGACCCAACACAGCCATCATAAAGATAAAACCGACCGGACCGATGGCCAAGCTAAAACTGATGTCGCCTTTAATACCATGCACGACATAATCAGTAGGCGGATAAGACAGGAAAAAGGTGCAAACGGCGGCGACGATAAACGTCCAGTACATAATCAATCGCGCGCCGTAGCGGTCTGACAACCAGCCGCCTAGCGCACGGAACAGGCTGGCAAAAATGGAATACGAAGCCGCCAGCATACCCGCCGTCTTAATATCAAAACCGTAAGCGCCGACAAGGTAACGCGGCAACCATAGCGCCAGCGCGACAAATGCGCCGAATACGCAAAAGTAATACATCGAAAACCGCCATACCTGCATGTTTTTAAGCGGTTCCAGTTGTTTCATAAACGCAACAGGCTTGGCGCCCGATAGGCGTCTGGCCTTAAGCATCGGCTCATCATCAGTGACAAACCAAAAAATCGCCGCCATCAGCAATAAGGCCGCGCCCCATATTTGCGCCACAGCATGCCAGCCCAACGCCACCATGACAAAAGGTGCAGTAAATTTAGTGACCGCCGCGCCGACGTTGCCCAAACCGAAAATACCCAGCGCAGTGCCTTGTTTTTCGGTAGGAAACCAGCGCGACGTGTAGGCGATACCCACGGCAAACGAACCGCCTGCGACGCCGATACCTAATGCCGCCACCAAATACATGACATACGTGTCAACGGTCGTCAGCAGAAACGTCGCAATCGCCGCCGTTACCATCACGGCGGTATAAACGACACGTCCACCGTACTGGTCAGTCCAGATACCCAATATCAGCCGGATTAACGAGCCGGAAAGGATAGGCGTTCCGACCAGCAAACCGAATTCAGTTTCGCTTAAACCCAAGTCTTTCTGAATTTGTATGCCGATAATGGAAAAGATAGTCCAGACGGCAAAACAGACGGTGAAGGCGATGGTGCTGGTGGTAAGCGCACGTTTTTGTTGGGACGGACTGATTTCTGTCATGATATTTTTGCTGCTTTAGTTGTTAAATTTGTAAGTTATTAATTTTTCGGGTTGCCATTGCCCGAGTTGATTAAATCTAACGCCCCTTTGCCGACCAAATTAAAAGCATGGGTGATGATAGGGAAGGGGGATTTGTAATTTTGAAAAGGGACGCTCAATACCTTGAAAGAGAGGTTATCTCTAAGCTGGAGTATTTGTTTAATTATGGACAATAACAGATTTCACCCACTATCGTTTTTCTAGGTCACTTGGACTTTTCCAAGTGCACAAGCACTTGTCGTGCCAATTAAAAAAACTTGTGATTGCCGCTTTAGACAAGGTATTGTTGTCGAATCAACATCACACGAGGTTGTCTAATCGACATCAATGTTATCACTATGACGACAAGCCTATTTTCTACGCCATTAATTTCAATTGTTTCTGATCTCTCCACCAATATGTCGGCAGAACAGCGTTATCAACGCTTGTTACAGCAGTTGTGCCGGATTTTTCCATGTGACTCGTCTGCGTTGCTCAAATTTGAAAACCATTGCTTGATTCCTCTGGCGATAAAAGGCTTATCGGAAGATACCTTGGGACGGCGTTTTATGGTCAGTGAGCATCCGCGTCTTGCTTTAATTTTAGCTTCCGATCAGCCGGTACGTTTTGCTGCTGATTCTGATTTGCCCGATCCTTATGATGGCCTTATTGACTCGGATAACGGTCCGTTATTAGTGCATGATTGCCTGGGCGTAACACTGTTTATCGATGGGATGCCTTGGGGCGTTTTAACACTTGATGCGCTGGTGGCTGGTACCTTTGACAAGATTAACCCGGTGCAACTCAATACCTTTATCAGCTTGACTGCTGCTACAGTTAAGGCGGCGGGGCTTATTGCTACGTTAGAACAACGGGTGCGTTACGCTACGCAAACCTGTTTAAAAGAAAATGCCGCGCATGACATGATCGGTGAAAGCGAGTGTATGCGGAACTTACGCAACGAGATTTCAATTGTTGCCCCTTCTGAATTAACGGTTTTAATTTTGGGTGAAACGGGAGTGGGTAAAGAGTTGGTTGCACGGCGTATTCATCTGGAATCGAATCGTGCAGATCAAGTTATGGTGTATGTGAATTGTGCGGCATTGCCTGAAAGCATTGCCGAAAGCGAATTGTTTGGGCATTGTAAAGGCGCTTTTTCTGGCGCGGTAAGTGAGCGAGCGGGCAAGTTTGAATTGGCTAACGGAGGCACGCTTTTTCTGGATGAAATCGGCGAATTGCCTCTTTCCATTCAGGCTAAATTATTGCGCACCTTGCAAAATGGCGAGATACAGCGGGTCGGAAGTGATCGGCACATTAAGGTTAATGTGCGAATTATTGTCGCTACTAACCGTAATCTCTTGCAAGAAGTTGCTGCTGGATTTTTTCGCCCTGATCTTTACCATCGTCTGGCTGTTTATCCGATACAGGTTCCTACCTTGCGAGAGCGGGGGAAAGATATTTTGTTGTTGGCGGGCGCTTTTTTGGAAAAAAACCAGCAGCGTTTGGGTATAAAAAAGCTACGGTTAGATCAAGACGCGAAGAAAGCTTTGTTGGATTATCATTGGCCAGGAAACATTCGGGAGTTGGAGCATTTGCTCAGCCGAGCGGCACTAAAGTCAGCTTCCCCTGAAAACCGTCAAGCAGATTTTATAACTATTTCTCTGGCTTATCTGGATATCGTGCCAGAGCCGTTAAATTATCCAAAACATAACGTCTTACCAGATACCACGATAACTTCATCGCAACCCATTGACTTTAAAAATGCAGTTGATGACTTTCAGCGTCAACTCATTCAGCAACAGCTTGCCGCAAATCAGGGCAATCGAGCGGCAACTGCAAGAAGGTTAGGACTGGATCGGGGTAATTTTCATCGTTTGTTAAAACGGTTGCAGATTGATGTTGAAAGCTGATTGCCCGTCGTTACGTTTCGAGCATTTACTTCATGCGATTGCCTGATTATCGACTCAAGCCACCCTATCATTAGGCTCATGACCTGCAAAAAACGCGGAAAGATTCTGTAACACACGATTCCCCATAGCCACTCGCGTTTCTTCGCTAGCACTACCGATATGAGGTAGCAGCGTTACATTAGCTAATTCCAGAAAACCGGGGTTAATGTTCGGCTCGCCTTCAAAAACATCTAGCCCCGCACCGGCAATCCAGCCAGCTTTGAGTGCTTTGATGAGCGCATTACTATCGACGACATCGCCGCGTGCGGTATTGATTAAATGCGCGGATGGACGCATTAATTTCAGACGTTGTTCGTTAATTAAGTGCTTGGTTGCCGGACCGCCCGGGCAATGTAAAGAGACAAAATGCGCTTCCGACAAGAGTGCTTCGATGGTTTCACAGCGTATTGCCTGTAATTCATCAACAATCGCTTGTTCAGGGGCGGAAGGCGCATAAAACAAGATGTTCATGCCGAAACCGTGATGGGCTTTTCTCGCCATCGCCTGCGCAATACGACCAAAGCCGATAAGGCCTAAGGTTTTGCCGGTTACTTTTTGACCGACTAATTGGGTAGGTCCCCAGCCTGTCCAGTGCCCATTCTGTATCATGCGTTCGGCTTCGGATGCGCGTCGTGCTGACATCAAGAGTAATAACATGGCAATGTCAGCCGTGCACTCAGTTAATACATGCGGCGTGTTGGTAACGATGATGTCCTGTTCTTTCGCCGCATTGATGTCGATATTATTGTAGCCGACGCCAAAATTGCCGATGATTTTAACGCGCCGGTTTGCTACGCCGATGATGTCGGCAGTAATTGGATCGGTCACGGTGGGCAAGAGAGCATCGGCGCTTTGCATGGCGAGTTTTAACGCCTCTGTGCTCATCGGGCGGTCAGTTTCGTTGAGTTGCACGTCATAAAGTGCTTTGAGTTGTGTTTCGACTTCGGCAGGCCACTTGCGAGTGACAACGACTTTAGGTTTGTTCATAGCGCAGACTCCCTTGGTGGGTAAGTGGGGGTTATCGTAACCCA
>CANNKH010000212.1 GCA_947504985.1 Methylococcaceae bacterium
CTTTAAAGATCCGCGATTTCCTCCTTTGCAGGCCGATGAATGGGATGATTTGGAGATATCTCTTTCTATACTTACCTCGCCAGAACCGCTGGTCTTCACCTCTGAACAAGATTTGCTGAGTAAGCTTAAACCCGGTATAGATGGCTTGATTATTGAAGAAGGCTATCGGCGCGGCACTTTTTTACCTTCGGTATGGGAATCGTTGCCCAAACCGAAGCAATTTCTACGGCATTTGAAACAAAAGGCGGGATTATCTGCTGATTATTGGTCAGCAACCGTGCAGGTTTTTCGTTATTACACTGAAGTTATATCTTAAAATATGGTCGGCGGCATAACTCAGCGAGGTATCAAATTTGCTGCGTTTTGTAGTGTCATTGCACTCTAGCGTTTTTAGCATTAGGAACAAGCACGACACACTCGGTAACATGATGACTGCCAGTCATGGCATCGGCATCCACAGAGAGTACAAATCAGCTTGACGAAGTTGTTTTATGCTCATTCCTTATCCCTATAATCCACGTGAGAATACTATGAAGAAAATACTTGTCCACGGCCTGTTATATTCATGCTTTTTGGCGACTACCGCCCAAGCAGAAGAAATAGGCTGCATAACTACCGCCTGGAAGCTAATCGGTGCCAACCATAAGGTTTGTGTTCAGGCGTATGATGATCCGAAAGTGGAAGGGGTTGCCTGTCATATCAGTCAAGCTCGCACCGGTGGTCTGGCCGGAACGTTTGGTGTTGCAGAAGATCCTTCACAGTTTTCAATTGCCTGTCGCCAGGTAGGGCCTATTAAGATTAAAGGCAAGCTTCCTGAAGAAGAAACCGCATTTAGTGAAGATACGTCACTTTTTTTTAAAGAAACGCGTGTTACTCGTTTGTTTGACGTTAAGCGTAATACTTTGGTGTACGTTGCTGTTAGTCGCAAACTGATTGATGGCGCACCCGCTAACAGTATCTCTACAGTGCCTATTATGCCGTGGACGGGACAATAATCGTAACATCGGTTAATAGATAATCATCGAAAGGATTATCTATTTTTAGGCTACCAACTAAGCCGCCCCGCCTTAGTTGGTAGCCTATTTTTACATATACTTGCGGGTAAATTCAGCTGCTGGCAGTGGTCTGCTAAAAAAATAGCCCTGATAGCCTTTGCAATGTTTGTCATTTAAAAATTGCAGCTGCTCAGACGTTTCAACCCCTTCGGCGATTACCGACAAACCAAGATGTCCTGCCATCGCAATGATGGTTTCAACAATAACGGTGTTGTTGAGGTCGATGCTGATGTCGCGGACAAAACTTTGGTCAATTTTAAGTTGGCTGATGGGCAATTTTTTCAGGTAGGACAGCGACGAATAACCGGTACCAAAGTCGTCAATAGAAATTTTAACGCCTAGGTTTTTAAGTACCTGCAATTTGGCAATACTGTTGTTAATGTCATCAATAATGATGCCTTCGGTGATTTCCAGCATAAGCCGTGATGCTGTAATCTCATGGTCTTTCAGGATAGCGATAATATTGGCTTCAAATTGTGTTTGGTTAAATTCTTTAGGAGAGATGTTGATCGCTAAATGCGGCAGATTTGGCCAGTGTTGTAATTGTTTACAAGCTTCGCGTAACACCCAGTCGCCTATGGCTAAAATTAACCCGGTTTCTTCGGCAACCGGGATAAAATCAGCAGGCGACATCATGCCTTTTTCAGGATGTTGCCAACGTAGCAGTGCTTCAGCGGCTATTAGTTGATTAGAATCATCAAATTGCGGCTGATAATATAAAATAAATTCTTCGTTACTTAGGGCATTACGTAAATCCTGCTCCAAAGTCAGCCGCTGATCGGCACGCAACTGCATCTCTTCGTTATAAAAACTGATCGCGTTACGTCCTCTTTGTTTGGCATGATACATCGCGGTATCCGCCTGTTTTAAAAGTTCTCCCGAGGTGATTTGCTGAGGCATGATTGCGGCTTTATCGAGTAGCGTAATCCCTATGCTGGAACTAATATGATGAATGTAGCCTTTCAATTCATAAGGTTTTTGCAACATCATTTGTACCCGCTCTGCAATGGTTAAGGCGTGATCAAACAACGACCCAGTAATTTCCCGACTTGTCAGCAATAAAACAAACTCATCACCGCCCAGTCGAGCGACGGTATCTTCATCACGGACACATTTTCTAAGGCGATCGGCTACTTGTATTAGCAGTTCGTCACCGACATCGTGTCCCAGTGCATCATTAAGGTTTTTAAAGTGGTCAAGATCCAGATATAGCAAGGCGCTTCCGGTAAAGTTACGTATGGCTTTGGAAATGCACTGTTCTAGGCGGTCAAAAAACAGGCGGCGATTAGGTAAGTTGGTTAGAGCATCAAAAAAGGCAAGATTGATAATTCTTTCTTCTGATTGTTTTTTTTCAATGGCAATGCTGACAAGTTGCGAAATGCCTTTGATTTCATCAAGCTGCGTTGCATTTGGGTAAAATGGCACACGATGATATATCGCAAAGGTACCCAGAATTTGTTTTGTCGAAGAGAAAATCGGTTCCGACCAGCAACTTACCAAGCCCGCACGTTCTGCAATCTCTACGTAATTTTGCCAAAACGGGTGTTCTTTAATGTTTTCTGCAATGACACGTAGGCCTAGATAGGCGGCTGTGCCACAGCATCCCACGCCGTCGCCAATAACAACCCCATCTGTTGCTTGGGTATAAAATTCTGGCAGATGGGGTGCTGCCCCCAAGCGCAATGTTTTTTTATCCTTATCAAGCAACAGGATCGAACACAAACGACCGGGATAGATACTTTCTGTAATCTTGGCAATCAAGTTGAGGACTTCTTTTAGTGACTGGGTGCTAACGATGGCTTGCAATACTTTGTTATGGTCATTATGTTGCTGAATAATTTTCTTGCGTTCGGCTATTTCCTGTTGCAGCTCACTGGTGCGAAGTTCGACTATGCCTTCGATTTGCATAGTTTGTCCCGTCAACATCATTAAACCTAGTCCAATCAAGCTAACCAATAGCAAGCACCCTAAAATTAACCACCAAATATGCCAGGAAAGCTGGGTTGAATAAAATAGCGGTGACGCGCTGTAAGTCACGTCCCATAAACGGTTGGCTACTTGTAGTGGGACGGTTTTTTCAAGCTTAGGGAAGTTCAGGTTAAGTGCCTGATTTCCCGTTGAGTCATTAAATAACTGAACCTCTTTATCGGAAATTTTTAACGATAATTGTAAGTGTTCCAGTTGATTTTTAATTTCATTAACTTTGTTGTCAATCAGCAAAACGTTGGCGATAAATCCTTTTAAATATTGTTGACGTTGCTGTGTGGTATGTACCCACTCATGCGCCTGATAGACTGGCGTATAAATGACGACAGCGGAATTATTGCTAGTATCTTGTATCAGTTTAATCCTTTCTGTCACTGTTGTTTGTCCGGTATCGCGTGCCATTTGAATAGTCTTGTACGCCGCTGGATTGGCACTAATATCAAAGCCGAAAGCGCGTTCATTGCTTCGATAAGGTTCCACATACGCGATGGGGAAATGTTCATTACGAGGCGGCGCAGCTTTCATCTTTTGTGTTTCATTATCAGGTACTTGGATGACAAAAGACGGACCTAACAGCTGTTGATAATAACCTTGATTATCCGCGGTGATGCGAGGTATCCATTCCAACGCTTGGATATTTTTATGGGTTGCTAAAATAATGTGGGTAAACGATTTGAACTCAGCAGGTGTTATTTCTGATGAGCTGTTAAAAAATGCTTTTAATGTTTGGTTCATGTCTACAGTGCGATTAAATTCGTTTTGTAATACATTGTTCAGCAAACTAACGCGTTCCCCAAAAAGTATACTGACACGCCTTTGCTCCTGATGTTTTCCCAAGTAAAACAAAGCCGTTACAAAGAGCAGCATAATTATTAGTGGCAATGCAATAGATTTGACTCGAGTTCGCCACAATGGTCTAGGTTTGCCAATTATGCACAGCAACAGTGGCGTAAAAATTAGTACACCGATGGTATCGCCGCTCCACCAGGTCAGCCATCCAAAAACCAAATCATCCTGACTAGCCATGCCTCTCAAGTACAAGGTTAATATTCCAACTGACGCAGAAGTTATGCAGCTGATAGGCCCTCCCAAGCCTAAAAATAGCAAAATTTTGTTATCGTTAATCAGCGCCGCATCTTCACCGGTATAGCGCTTGATTAGCCACGCTCCCAATCCGGCCTGTAATGTTGCTGCCGTACTGATAATTGCACCGGTAACCAGTGAGATGATCGCTGTTTTTAAGCTAGAAGCATCCAGAAACGCATACGACTGAATTAAAAAAGAGCCTAACCAGACACCAGGCAACACACGCCATCCATAAACCACAAGACCGGCAAGCGCAATTCCCGCCGCTGGCCATATAGGACTTGCATGACTGGGTGGAATGGCTATTAAAGTTCCTAAATAACCACCCAAAAAATAGCTAATTCCCAAGTAAATATTAAGTCGCATCATCAAGTGAATAATTGTGTATGAACAAGATTGATAAATAATAGCAATAGTCTAGCGTCTATCGCGAATAACTTGAGCATCGATCAAATTATTTAGTAAACCCATGTTTGGCCATTATACCTAAATAAAAAATCGAAAATTTATCTTGGTATAAGTAAAAAAAGTAGATAGAATAGCGAGTTCATTCAAAGTGCGAATGTGGCGAAATTGGTAGACGCGCTGGATTTAGGTTCCAGTAGGTTACCCTGTGGGAGTTCGAGTCTCCCCATTCGCACCACCTAATAAAATTTTAAGATCGGTTTTGCTACAAAAGCATGTGGCAAAGCACTGATCACGTCTTATCTAAAAGAAGCATCTAAGCGGTGCATTCCATACACCAAAAGCTCATTAATTTTGGATTTATTCAGTGCATTGAACAAAGAAGGGCGGAAAACGCCTTGGTCATATGCGCTCTTCCCATGCATATTTTTTCTAGTGCCCCGTTGGTATTGTCATGACTTTCAGGCTTCGGCTGCTGTTTCTGACGTTTTTTCGACGGCATTCTAGGATCAATAATGCTGCGCATCATCATCCACAACGTAATTCTTCGATTACATAGTAATCAGGGTCATCGGCTTTGGTGCAGTCTCCGGTAGTCCCTACAAATCAATGCAGGTTGATTTTTATCAACGAGTTACTGAAATAGGCGTCACGAATAAGAACCGCCAAGTTAATGCCGCTTGAGCCAATCCCATTGCCATGGCCGGTGTTCGATGCGTCCATTTTTTTTGGAACCTTGACGTGCCAGGCAGTGCAA
>CANNKH010000213.1 GCA_947504985.1 Methylococcaceae bacterium
AGGCGCTGACAACTTACTTGTGCTTTGATAGCTGGGAGCATCTGCTCGATTTTATGTTGGAGGGCTGGTCTCATAATCCGAAAAACTCAATTGTCCGACCCCGAAAGCCGGAAATAGGATAGCTTGGGGTCATAATGAGAATTGCTGGTCCTATACACATCTTTGATTAGTCTTTATAAAGCAAGTAGTTGAAAAACTTGCGTAGATACTTAAGAGGGAATGCTGGAATTTTTGTTGTCTTTTAATGGACTATCCGAATGGATTTTGCGACAGAACAAGAAAAAATTATTTTAAGGAAAAGGGAGCGGGGAGAGTAGTTGCGTTTTTTCTTTTATACCTTTGTGAGCGGGTATTGATGCGTTATTTTGCTGCCCGTTGACGCCTTGCTTCTTTAGGGTCACGCATTAAAGGTCGGTAAATTTCGACTCTATCGCCTTGCTTTAATGGCTGTTCCAATTGGCTAATCTGACCAAAAATACCAACGTTGAGGACGGTTTTGTTGAGATCAGGGAATCTGGTTAACACGCCAGAGGCGATAATGGCTGATTCGACCGTAGTCTGTTCAGGTAATTTGACATTGATAATGACTTGTTCAGCAGAGGTTGCATAAGCAACTTCAACTTCAATTAACGGCTCAAACATAAATTTGTTTGGCTCGGTTAGTAAATGAACTCACCATTGTGTTGCAGATTTGATTAAACACCGCACCAAAGGCCAAGCTTGCCAGTTTTCCCGACATTTCAAATTCAAGATCCAGGGAAATTTTGCTGGCATCTTCACGCAAAGGCATAAAGTTCCAGACGCCTTCCAGATAACTGAACGGGCCATCAAGTAAAGAAACGGTTATTTTGCCGCAGCTATCAACCTTGTTTCTTGTCGAAAAGGATTTTTTAAAACCACCTTTGGAAATCAATAATTCTGCTTCGACAATATTATGGTCACGTTTGATAATCCGGCTGCCGCTACACCAGGGCAAAAATTGTGGATAAGCTTCGATATCATTAACTAAATCAAACATTTGTTGTGCAGAATATTTGACCAGCGCACTTTTTTGAACAATCGTCATATTTAAAGCGCCCCCATGACATGAAGGAAGACTAAAAATACCGCCGCTGGTGCGATGTATTTAATTAGAAATAGCCAGATTTGATAATGTTGCGGATCAGGCATGTCCAGTTCTTGGCGGCTGTGTTGCTGCTTCATCATCCATCCGGCGAATACTGCAATAGCGAGGCCGCCGATAGGCAACATAATATTGGCGGTTAAATAATCTAGTACTTCAAAGAATGTCAGACCAAAAAATTTAACGTCAGACCACAGGTTGAATGAAAAAATAGTGCCAAAGCCCAATACCCAGGTGACTAAACCGGATTGTAGGCAGGCGCGTTCTCGCGTTACCCCTTTACTCTCTACTAGCCAACACACGGTCGGTTCAATCAGCGCAATCGCAGAAGACAGGGCAGCAAAAACCAGTATGACAAAAAACAGTACCCCAAATAACCAGCCGCCGGTCATCGAGCCAAAAGCTATAGGCAGGGTTTCAAAAATAAGCCCCGGACCTGAGCTAGGATTCAATTCATGCGTAAAAACAATCGGAAAAATAATAATCCCTGCCAATAGCGCCACCAGCGAATCGACGGTGGCAATGACAATAGAGGCTTTCGCAATGGATATATTTTTGGGTAAGTAAGCACCATAAACCATCACACAGCCCATACCTAGACCCAAACTGAAGAACGCTTGCCCCATCGCAATTAATAGGGAATTACCGGTCAGCTTGTTAAAATCCAGGTTGAATAAAAAATGGATACCTTGAAAATAACCACTGGTTGTCATGGCATACATCACCAATAACGTCAGCAAAATAAACAGGCTCGGCATTAAAATCCGTACGGATTTTTCCAAGCCGTTATCTACACCTCGCGCAACAATTAACATGGTTGCCATCATAAATAGGGTGTGCCAGAAAATTAACTGCATTGGACTGCCAATAAAGTCTCTGAACAGGGTTTCTATGGCAGTGACATCTGCGCCAAAAAAACTGCCGAAAAAGGCTTTAAAGACATAGGCTGATGCCCAGCCTGCTATCACGCTGTAGTAAGACAGAATTAATAAGCCTCCGGTCATTCCTAACCAGCCGAGGTAATGCCAGCGCTTATCCGCTTCAGCTTCTTTGCTTAACACTTGCATGGTGTGGACAGGGTTTTCACGACCACGTCGCCCAAGCATGGTTTCTGCGATCATAATGGGGATTCCGATGAGCGCGACACACAATAGATAAACAATAACAAAAGCACCGCCGCCGTTTTCTCCCGTGATATAAGGAAATTTCCAGATATTACCCAAGCCCACTGCCGAACCGGTTGCTGCCAAGATAAATGCTGAACGGGATGACCATTCACCGTGAATTGATTTTTTTGCGTCTGTCATAACCGTGCCTTAAATACTCACTTTAATTATTTTTGGCGTAAAATAGCAAAATTATTCAGTTACGTCAGTTTTAAAATTATTTTCCAAATACTTATGGCCGATAAAAAATCTAAAAAAGCCGCTGCTCAGCAAAATTCAACCATTGCAGTTAACCGTCAGGCGACTCATGAGTATTTTATTGAAGAGCGATTTGAGGCAGGATTGGTATTGCAAGGCTGGGAAGTTAAAAGTTTAAGGGACGGGCGTGTTCAGTTGAAAGAAAGTTATGTGGTGTTAAAACGCGGCGAAGCTTGGTTATCGGGTGCACATATTTCCGCGTTACTCTCTGCATCCACTCATGTTAATCCCGATTCTATTCGCGCTAAAAAATTGCTACTTAATCGTAATGAACTAAATAAACTCATTGGTTCTGTAGAGCGCAAAGGCTATACGTTGATTCCGCTGTCAATGTATTGGAAAAAGGGTAGAGCTAAACTTGAAATAGGGTTAGCTAAAGGCAAGCAACTCCACGATAAGCGCACGGCATCAAAAGATCGTGACTGGCAGCGTGAAAAAGCTCGTATTATGAAAAAAGCATAGAGATTTTTAATAATGAAGACACATCCCAATCTGCTTTGTGCAGAAAATAGCCTGTTGGTCGTTATCGACCTACAGGCAAAATTATCAGCGGTCATGCCGGAAAAGGCGGCCGAATTAATGATAGCTAATACCGGTATCCTGGTTGAAGCTGCTGGAAAACTTAATATTCCGGTGGTATTGACGGAGCAATATCCGAAAGGTTTGGGTCCTACAGATTCAACGCTTGTCCAAAAATTACCGGTAACTTTCCAGATATTCGACAAAACTGGTTTTTCTTGTTGCGCTGCGGATGGCTTTACTGAGGCGTTGGCGCTTAGTCACCGCAAACAAATTATTCTGGTGGGACAAGAAGCGCATGTTTGTGTTTTGCAAACCGCGTTGGAATTACTTCATGCGGATTATCAAGTGCATATTGTTGAAGATGCGGTGTGCTCGCGCAAATCAGAACACAAATTCTATGCGTTGCAACGTATGCAACAGCAAGGAGCAACGATTACCAATCATGAATCCGTTTTGTTTGAATGGCTAAGAAATGCCGCGCATCTTGAATTTAAAGGCATTTCAGGTTTACTTCGCTAATCACTATTGTATCTATCCATGTCTTTGACTGTATTTCTTGAAAAAATAAAAAATACCACCGCAGTCAGCTTTGATGAAAGCATGGCGGCGATTACGGAAAACTATCATTATCAACCGACTGAGTTCAGCAATGGTTTGCATGAATATAAGCTGACCAACCTCGCCGGAACAAATGAAGGCTCGTGTCGGATTTTTGCTTTTGCAAAGCTGCACGGGTTTAATCCGCAACAAACACTAAATCTATTTGGTGAGTTTTATCGACGCGATGTTTTGAATAATCCCGAGGGCAGCGATCATCAAAATATCAGATTATTCATGCGCTATGGCTGGGAAGGCGTTGTATTTAATGGCGTGGCGCTGACGCCTCGTTAGTTATGTGGGTTACGACTGTACCTAAATCAATCTACTTCATTTATTAACAAACTCATTTATGACTATTCCTGAAGCCCTTTACCAATCAACGCTGACCTCGTTGCCGCTTATTACGCGTGGCAAAGTCCGCGATATTTATGATATTGATGATCAAACCATGTTGATCGTTACCACCGACAGATTGTCTGCATTCGATGTCATCCTGCCTGATCCTATTCCGGGTAAAGGTCGCGTTTTAACTCGCGTTTCCAATTTTTGGTTCAAAAAAATGCAGGCGATCCTGCCCAATCATTTAGCTAATATTGCGCTGGAACAGGTCATTCCTGATGCGGTTGAACGTAGGCAAGTTGAAGGCCGTGCCATTGTCGTAAAAAAACTACAGCCATTACCGGTCGAGGCTATCGTGCGCGGTTATCTCATCGGTTCGGGCTGGAAGGATTACCAAACAACCGGAGCCATCTGCGGCATCTCATTACCAGCGGGGCTTCAGCAAGCACAGCAATTACCGGAAGCTCTTTATACTCCATCAACCAAAGCGGCGGTTGGTCAGCATGATGAAAATGTCTCTTTTGAAAAAACAGTTGCATTAATGGGGCAGGCATTAGCCGAGCAAGTGCGTGATGCCAGCTTGCGCTTGTACACAGAAGCCGCTGTTTACGCCAAAGAACGCGGCATTATTATTGCTGATACTAAATTTGAATTCGGCGTGGATCATGCGGGCGTGCTCTATCTGATTGATGAAGTGTTGACACCAGACTCATCAAGATTTTGGCCTGCAGATCAATATCAAGTGGGTATCAGCCCACCCAGTTTTGATAAGCAATATGTGCGTGATTATCTGGAAACGCTCGATTGGGATAAATCAGCGCCAGGCCCCACCCTTCCTGCAGAGGTTGCTGCGTTTTGCGCGGCAAAATATCGCGAAGCTGAAACACGTTTGACACAAGCTGTTTAATACCAGTAAATAATATCAGGGGTTACCATGTACAAACCGGTCACACCGCTGCTTGCCGCAGATATTTTAATTGAACTCATTGATCTTCCTGAGCGGCCTTTCGTTTTGATTGAACGTGCCAATCCGCCTTTTGGTTGGGCGGTACCCGGTGGTTTTGTGGATGTGGGGGAAACGGTTGAAAATGCCGCAGTACGCGAAGCAAAAGAAGAAATCTGTCTGGATGTAAAGCTTACGGTCTTATTAGGTCTGTATTCCAATCCCACGCGCGATCCACGTAATCACACGGTGAC
>CANNKH010000214.1 GCA_947504985.1 Methylococcaceae bacterium
ATGAGCGCAAGTTATCCTCTGGCAATGTATCCAGATAGCTCGTATTTAGTTGGGTCAGGTCGTGGTCGCTTAGTTTCAAGTGCTATAGTTTTCTTTTTTCGCGGGAAAATGCTAGGTTTTTTAATGTGGGGGGCTAAACGGTTACAAAAGTACATAATAATTCAAATATATTAGAAATTGGTTCAGGAAATGCCAGAATTGCGCGAGCATTTTCGACATACTTAGACAAAGGAACCTATACCGGTCTTGATATAATGAAACCGTTTGTCGATTGGTGTTCACATGCCTATAGAAATTATCCTAATTTCAGGTTTCAGCATATTGATGTTTACAACAAACATTACAACCCAGACTCTAAAAATGAAGCGAAAAACTATCGCTTCCCATTTAAAGATGAAAGTTTTGATCTGATTTACATGACTTCAGTATTCACGCACATGCGAAAACCTGACGTAGAAAATTACCTTAAAGAAGTTAGTCGTATGCTAAAACGCGGAGGCATTTGTTTTATTACTTATTTTTTAATAAATGAAGAAACGTTGAAATGTATTGATTCCGGTCTTAGCACTAGAAAGTTTAAAAAGCTAGACGATGTAACCTATACTGATAGCCCTAGTCTTCCTGAAAAAGCCATTGCTCTCCAAGAGGATTACATTCGGCAAATATATAAAAAATGTGATCTTGAATTGCTCGATGGCAATCCAGTATATGGCGCATGGAGGAATCCCAACGAAATGAATCGTCGTGTCGAGCATAATCAGGATCGAATTAGTGCCTATAAAAAATAGATAAACCTTTGTAAAAAAATAATGAGACTTTATCTAAAGTAAAACTTACCCCCTCTTTTTCAAAGAGGGGGTATAAGTAGTTAGAAATTACGCATTGACACATAGAAACAAATTTTAAAATCAATATTATATCGACAGCGCGTAACTTCTATCTCATAACAAATGCTTAACCGCATCCCGCTCTTCTTTAAGCTCAGCTTCTGACAGCCGCATTCTTTGTAGGCTAAAGTCGCTAATATCCAGTCCTTTGACAATATTCACTTCACCATCGATTACGGTAACTGGGCAGGAATAAACTAAATCGGCTTCAATACCGTAACTACCGTCAGACAATACCCCCATACTTACCCAATCACCGACTTCGGTGCCTAATGCCCAAGCTTTCATTTGGTCAACAGCCGCAGAAGCCGCAGAAGCCGCGCTGGATTGTCCGCGAGCTTTTATTACCTCGCCGCCGCGCTGCTGTATTTTTGGAATAAAATCATTGATAACCCAATCTTCGTCAACCAGCGATACCGCATCTTGCCCTTTTACTTTGGCATGATGTAGATCAGGATATTGTGTAGTTGAATGATTACCCCAGATAATCATGTTTTTTACATCGACAGGTAGCACACCGCATTTCTCCGCCAGATAGCTCAACGCGCGATTATGATCCAGCCTACTCATTGCCGAAAAATTTTCAGGTTTTAAATCCGGTGCATTCTTCAATGCAATCAGCGCATTCGTATTGGCAGGATTACCCGTTATTAGCACCTTTACCTCTCTGCTAGCGACTTCATTTAATGCTTTGCCCTGAATGGCGAAAATCTCGGCATTCACTTGTAACAAATCTTTTCGCTCCATTCCAGGGCCTCTTGGACGCGCCCCTACCAAAAAAGCGTAATCAACATTCTTGAAAGCAATTTTGGGATCATCCGTGATAATAACGCGGTGTAATAACGGTGCAGCACAGTCATTAAGCTCCATGACAACGCCTTCCAACGCCCCCATCGCCGGTGTAATTTCCAATAAATGTAAGATGATAGGTTGCTCAGGACCGAGTAACAAACCGGCTGCCAAACGAAAAAGTAGTGAATAACTAATTTGTCCTGCTGCACCGGTAACTGCGATATGAATAGGTGTTTTCATCTGTTTTCCTGTTATTTTTTAAGATTATTGACCGCTTTGCTTTATGGCACATCTTCCGCCGATAGTGGTAATCGTATCATTCATACCCTAGAAAAATCACTCTAATAATGCGGATGTACTCTGTGCTTAGGGCATGGCTAACAATAACGTCCCGATGTCTAAATGTACCGTTTACCTGTGGGTATTTAAGCCTATTGGTAATGAGCTTGTCGAAGATTGTTGTGGTTCGACAAAGCCTTTAGTCCCGAGCGTAGTCGAAGGATCACTACGCACGAATTTAGAGAAGTTATTATTGGCTGTATCCTTAATCAGGCATGCTTTCATATATTGCGTATAATACCGCACAAATATTTACCCCCTTTATTCACATCAATAAACCATCAGGCTAGCCATGAAGAAGTTACTATTTCAGTTCGATACTGACCTTCACCCTTCCGTTTTCGACACTGTGGTGGGTTATGACGGTGGCGCCGATCATGTTATTGGGTATGGCGGCTTGACGCCCAGCACAATCACCGGATTGGTTGAAGGTACTATTTTCACTCGAGCTCCAAAAGACAAAAAAAATACCGCTATTTTTGTTGGTGGCAGCGACATGGCGGCAGGTCAAGCCCTGTTTAGCGCCGTACAAAATCATTTTTTCCACGGTTTTCAAGTATCTGTGATGCTTGATAGTAATGGTAGCAACACGACGGCAGCGGCGGCTATTGCAAAACTGGCAACCAGCGGCACGCTTGCTGGCAAAAAGGCGGTCGTCTTGGCGGGAACGGGGCCGGTCGGTCAACGCGCCGCCGCCATGTTGGCTAAAGAAGGCGCCGAGGTGTCATTAACCGCACGCAAGATGGAACGCGCTGTGCAGGCCTGCGCCAACATGAAAGTCCGTTTTGGTGTTGATCTTACCCCGGTCGAAGCCTTGGATAATGAAGCTAGAGCCGCCGCTATTGAACACGCCAATATTGTTTTTGCCACCGGTGCTGCGGGCGTCGAATTGCTAACCGCCGAACAATGGCAACACAATAAAAACATCGAAATGATGGCAGACGCGAATGCCTCACCGCCTATCGGTATCGGCGGTACAGATATCATGGATAAAGGGATAGCACGCCACGGTAAAATTATCTGGGGCGCCATTGGTTTTGGTGGCTTAAAGCTAGCATTACATCGCGCTTGTATCGCTAAATTATTTGAAGATAATCAACAGGTTTTAGACGCAGAAAATATCTTTGCTCTCGCTAAAGAAATGGCGTAACTAACCGTCATGACGACACCGGTTGAACTAAGAGAACAGGCACTGCACATTTTTCAGACCGGTGTTGCTGCTGCTGACCCTTTTCTTGCAGTAAAACGGTATTTAAAAACGCGCAATCATCATCTTGAATTTTTGTTAAATGATGGCAGTACGCGCCTTGGGCATTGGTCAAAAATCCATCTTATCGCTTTTGGTAAAGCGGCTTGTGCAATGACCAAAGCCGCACAGGAAATTATTCCCGCCGCGCTCTTGGCTGACATTAACATTGCCGTTACCAACTATGAAAATGTCATCACGTTAAATGCGGTTGACGTCATGGGTGCGGCGCACCCATTACCTGATGATGCAGGTTTGAATGCAGCACAACGGATTGCAGCACAAGTCAGCCTTGCGCAACAAGGCGAGCTGGTTTTAGTGTTGGTCAGCGGCGGCGGTTCGGCATTGATACCTTATCCGGTGGCTTCGATCAGTTTGCAGGATAAGAGTGCTACCACCCAATTACTATTATCCTGCGGTGCGCCAATTAACCAGATCAATTGCGTGCGCAAACACTTGTCCTTGTTAAAAGGCGGCGGTTTAGCGCGACTTGCTCTGCCCGCTGATGTCCACGCGCTGATTTTGTCTGACGTACTCGGAGATGATTTGAGCGCTATCGCCAGTGGCCCGACAATGCCTGACGACACGACCTATTCTGATGCCATCACCGTGTTAAAAAGCCAAGGCATTTGGGACAAAGTCCCCGTTAATGTGCAATTTCATTTACAACAAGGCGAGCGGGGTAAACTACCGGAAACCCCTAAAACCGATGATGCGGCGTTTAAAAATGCGGGATATACGCTGATTGGCAGCAATGCCATTAGCATTACTGCCATGCTAAATGCAGCGCAAAGCTCAGGTTATGAAACCATCGTTTACAGTAAACACTTATCTGGTGAAGCCTGCGATGTCGCCGAAAAACTGGTCATTTATGCCAAACACATCAATAAACCTATGGCCTTGTTAGCCGGCGGCGAAACCACGGTCACTTTGACAGGCAGTGGACTTGGCGGTCGCAATCAAGAAATGGCACTCGCCTTTGCTGTAGCCGCCAAACAACACAAGTTAGGCGGGCAGTGGGTATTTTTAAGCGGCGGCACGGATGGACGCGACGGTCCTACCGATGCCGCCGGTGGCTTAGTTGATCCCAACTCGTTAAATCGTATGCTAAGTGCCGAGATAGACCCGCAAGCGCTGCTTGCCAATAACGATTCGTATCACGCTTTAAAAAGCTCACAGGATTTACTGAATATTGGTGCAACCGGGACTAATGTTGCCGATTTGCAAGTGTTACTAATCTATCCCCATCTTGAATAAAACTATTTTGAATTCCAACACTAAGGAGAAAACCATGTTTAATCAATCTATGACCATAGCCGGCTTTGATGATGAATTATTTAAGGCCATGGAGCAGGAACGTCACCGCCAGGAAAATCACATTGAATTGATCGCCTCAGAAAATTATGCCAGCCCGCGCGTTCTGGAAGCGTTAGGCTCACAATTGACCAACAAATACGCGGAAGGTTATCCTGGCAAACGTTATTATGGCGGCTGTGAATTTGTTGATATCGCCGAACAACTCGCCATTGATCGCGCCAAAGCCCTGTTCGGCGCCGATTACGCTAATGTGCAACCGCATTCCGGCTCACAGGCCAACATGGCGGTATTTATGGCGTTAATTCAGCCAGGTGACACCCTACTCGGCTTAAGCCTTGCCGATGGCGGCCATTTAACGCATGGCGCCAAACCTAATTTTTCGGGCAAACTTTACAACGCCATTCAATACGGCTTGAAACCTGATACGGGTGAAGTTGATTATGAGCAAGTTGAAGCACTCGCGCTTGAACACAAGCCCAAATTAATTGTTGCTGGATTTTCTGCGTATTCGCGTGTTTGGGATTGGCAACGATTTCGCGACATTGCCGATAAAGTCGGCGCCTATTTTGTCGTTGATATGGCTCATGTTGCCGGGTTAATAGCCGCCGATTGTTACC
>CANNKH010000215.1 GCA_947504985.1 Methylococcaceae bacterium
GAAATTGAGCCTAGCACAGATGCCACCGCTAACATCCATTTGATACCCTTTTTCATCACTTCCCCTTATTTAGGTAACCCGAAAAAAATAACCACCCTCCAATAACAAACGTTCATCCGATTCCCCCCTTTGTAAAAGGGGGGTTAGGGGGGATTTGATGTGCAACTGCCATTCTTAAAATCCCCCCTGCCCCCTTCTTCAAACATAGGTATCTACACAAATCCTGAATATCGTCATTCCGGCATACCCTCTGGGGCACAAGTGGATTGCCGGAATGACGGCTTAGTAAACTTGTGTAGATACTTATGCTTCAAAGGGGGGGTATTATTTGCGGGTTGCCTTAAGTAACGTATACAAAATAACTTCGTTGTGTGTGCCATGACTGCCAGTCCTCAAAGGACTGGCAGTCATTAGATTGCTGAACGGTGTCATCTTCATTCCTTAGAATTGGTGGCTTAATGTTGATCCGTCCACTTAGCCGCAACATGTAAAAGTTTATCTTTAACAGCCATAAAGGTATCTACCACTTCTGGATCAAAATGGGTGCCTCTACCTTCAAGAATAATGGCCATCGTTTCTTCAAGACTTAATGGTTCTTTGTAAGGACGCCGCGAAAGCAGCGCATCAAATACATCAGCAATCGCCATCAAGCGGGCGGATAGAGGAATTTCCGTACCCGCCAAACCATTCGGATAACCTGTACCATCCCATTTTTCATGATGACAGCCGGCTATTTCCATGGCCAAAACTAAAAACTCAGCATGTTCGCCCATGTAGGTTCCTGCTTTTTTAAGCATATCGTAACCACGTTGCGCATGCGTTTTCATGATAGCCCACTCTTCGGGCGTATGTTTGCCAGGCTTTAATAGAATCTCGTCAGGAATAGCAATTTTGCCAATATCGTGTAGGGGCGCAGATTTACTCATTTGTTCAATATAACTGCGTGTCAACAACTCACTATAATGCGGCAATTTGGACATCTCGTTGGCTAATATCAGCACATAATTTTGCGTGCGGCGAATATGATAACCTGTTGTTTCATCACGAAATTCAGCCAGTGACACCATTACACAAATCGACGCATATTGCAGATTAGTGATTTCCGATAAGCGTTGCTCTACCTGTTCTTGCAACCACGCGTTTTGATCGAGTAAGAAGTTCTGCCAGGCTTTAATTTCCAAATGCGTTTTAATACGCGCTAAGACAATGGGGGGACTGATAGGTTTGTGGATAAAATCGACCGCACCGACTGAAAAACCTAATTCTTCGTCTTCGATTTCAAGTTTTGCAGTAAGAAAAATAACCGGCACTTTGCAGGTTCTTTCATTGGCTTTCAAGCGACGGCAGACTTCGTAACCGTCCATTTGTGGCATCATAATATCAAGCAGAATTAAATCAGGTGGCGCGGCGATGGCAAGTTCTAGCGCTCTAAGACCATTATTTGCAATTTTTATGTGATAGGGATCTTTAAGCAAGCTAGAAAGCAACTTCAAGTTAACAGGCGTGTCATCAACCACTAAAATGGTTGGGCGTTCGCTTTCTGATGTTGTCATAGTTTCTCATTATTCTTGGGTTTATCCACTGGGCAATCCATCCAACAAAACTTGTTGGGTATCAATTCCAAATCTTTACAAGCGGGTATTGACGCAAGTCCTTCATTGCCATTCTGCCACAACTTAAGCGTATCGCTATCACCTTTACCTAAATTGTGCATCAGCTTAGGAACACACGCGGGTAGTTTCTTGAGTTGTTCAGATACTACAGCGAGTTGAGTATATGCCACATCAAATTCAAAATCTCGCAAGGCAACACTAATTCTATCCAGTAATTGCGATGATAAAATACGGCTAAATTCCTGATAATGAGTTTCCCATACCTCAATCGCCTCGCTATCGCCCTCACTTAAAAAGGCCAACAATTGCGGCAAACAATGTGGCAATTTATCGGCGGGTACTGTCAGTTCGGTGGATTCAGCTACGGCCATTTTTTCATTAGCAAAGCAGTGTTGTAACGCGGGGATAAGTGGCTCAAGCAAGGTGGTCATGTCTGCTAATGCGGCTATAGCACGATTAGTTTGCTGATATTTACCTGCGGTTTCGAGCAGGCCTGCCGGAATCACGAGGTCATTTACCCCGAGCGTTCCAGCCAATCCTTTTAAGATATGCGCTAACCACATTAGCTCTTGCCATTGCGCGTTGGCAATGTAATTTGCGAAAGTATCGCCACAACTGACCAAATCATTGGTAAACGACGCTAACAGTTGTCGGTACAACTTCTGATTGCCTCCTGCACGACGTATACCGTTTGCGGTATCCAAGCCAGGAAGGTTCGGTAGTGGCTCAGCATAGCTATCAGATAGGATAATTTCGTTACTTTGATTGCTAGAAACCGTTAAAGGAACGTTAGGGCAATAGTAGGCTAAGGTGCTATAAAACTGATCCGGCTCAATAGGTTTACTGAGATGCCTGTCCATGCCTAACGCATGACAAATTTCTCGTTCTTCAGTCATGGCATGGGCGGTCATTGCACACACGGGCAAGGCAAAATAGCGCGGATCGGCGCGTAATCGACGGGTCGCTTCGTAACCATCCATTACCGGCATCTGAAGATCCATTAAAACAAGATGATAATAATCAGCCGCAACGCTGGCTAATCGATCTAGCGCTTCCTGACCATTATTTGCCACCGTAACTTCAATGCCGCGTATGGTCATCAATTCAATTGCTACTTGTTGGTTGATAAGATTATCTTCCACTAACAGCACTCTCATAGCACTAAGATCAGCACGCATTTTGTTATTATCGATTGAGGTATGTCTGGTAACCGTATTTCCCACTAAGCTGTTAAATAGTTCGCGCAGGGCTTCGGGAAGAATGGGCTTAAACAAAAAATAGTGAACCCCGTAGCAGCTAGCTTCTTCATGGATGACGTCAGAATGATAAGAGGATATAACGACCTTCTGGGGCTGATGATGAGAAGGGATGTTGATTTTTTGTAGCGCTTGCAATACCGCACCACCGTCCATTTCTGGCATAAGCCAATCGAGTAGCAACACGTCATAGGGTTTATTGTCTTTTACGGCCTGTTCAAGTACCGCTAAGGCTTCTTTACCGTTGGCAACACCAGTAACTTCATGCTGATGGCTGGAGCCCACCCCTAATGCGGTAAGCAAATCAATCAGTGCCAAGCCTGCTTCAGGTTGATCATCCAGCACAAGTACACGCAAACGATCGACCTTAGGTATAGTTAGGGCAGGACTCACGGGTTTGGCAATCAGGAAAGGGGCGGTAAAAATGAAGTTAGAGCCTTCATCGAGCATACTTTCAACTCGGATATTTCCCTTCATCAGTTCGATAAAGCGTTTGGTAATGGTTAGCCCCAAGCCAGTACCGCCGTATTGACGGGTAGTTGAACCATCTGCCTGCGTAAACTCTTGAAATAAATTATTGATTTGTTGGCTTGACATACCAATACCGGTATCACGCACCTGAAACCGTAGCAGCACCTCATCATGACGACGTTCTACCGTTGTCACCGTTAATTTTACATAGCCCTGAGGGGTAAATTTCAGTGCGTTCGACAACAGGTTAGTAAAGATTTGATTAAGGCGTAACGCATCACCTAAGAATGTTCCACTCTTGCCTAGTAATTGCGGATCACTAATGTCCAGTAATAACTCAATTTCATTTTCCCACGCCCGTTGTCGTAAGAGTGACAAGCTATTAACGACCACCTCTTCAAGCACGAATGGTGTCTGTTCCAATGCTATTTTTCCCGCTTCAACTTTAGAAAAATCAAGAATATCGTTGATGATACCGAGTAGCGATTTGGCGGCGTTTTGTACCTCGGTAATGTAGTTTTTTTGCTGTGGTGTTAACTCTGTTTTCAAGGTCAAATACGCCATTCCGATGATGGCATTCATTGGCGTTCGAATTTCGTGGCTCATGTTAGCTAAGAACATTGATTTAGCATGAGTAGCCGCCTCTGCTTTCTGATTGGCTTGTTCCAGTTCTTTTTGTATTTTCTGACGCGTCATGATGTCTTGTTCGATAGATTCTGCCATGCTATTAAATACAGCATCCAATGCCTCCAATTCCGCAACATCTTGTTTTTTCGTGCTTATTAATGATGTGCGCGTGGAATAGTCACCTTGCGCCAAGCGTGCTGCCGCTTTTGACAGAATATCGATGGGTTTCAAAATACGACGGTTGATCATCTGTGATGCTTTTATTACCATAAAAAAGGTAAAAATCATCATGCCGAAAGTGAAGAATATCCAACGCTCCAATTCTTTTGCCGCTTGAGCTATTGCGACATTAGTACGCATATCGACCAATGCAATAAGCTGTGTCACTGACTTGGATAGGTTAGATTTAAGCACATTATATTTTTGGCTATGTACCAATTTGCTGGCAAAATCTAAGTGGGGTTTGCCATCTGAGACAAAGTCCTTTTTTTTCGGGTCGTACAGCCCTTGAGTGGCGGCAAAAGCAATTTGCTCGATATGCTTCATTGCTTCCGTTGCCAGAAGAATCTTATCTAGCGCATCGAATTCAACTTGATCAAATTTTAACGAGACCATCCGCTCGGCAAGCGAATATCGCTCACCATTTTGAGGAAATTGGTGTTGAATTTCGTCAGCAACCGCCATATCCCAATAATTGCTTGGGATATAGTTTTCTGGCAAAGGCTTTTCACCTTGTCGAATAGCTAAAATATCGTAGTAATAAGTCAGGTAGCGGGTTTTACCCGTGCTGGTGTATGCCCTGACAAAATACGTTAGTTGCTCGGTTTCCTGTCGTAATTCATTGGCCAATGCCATCGCACTTTGTCTATGTGCTTGCAGATTGATAACGCGGTCATAAGCGCTTTGAATCATCAGTAGAAACGCGGTATTTGCCACCAGAGTCAATATGATTGCCAATGAAAACCACAAAGAAAATTGTTTTAACTTTAGATTTTTTCTCATTGATTTATTCAAGGTTTGAATAATGGCGTTGATGATCCCAAAGCAATCGTTGGCAGTGTGTTGTACTCATTCCTAAGTACAAATTCGTTTAATAGAAAAATGACAGCTAAAACAACTGCCTTTTCCCAGTTCGCTGGTTATTTTTAAGGTGGCATCATGCCGCATAAGGGCATGTTTAACAATCGCGAGACCCAATCCGGTAC
>CANNKH010000216.1 GCA_947504985.1 Methylococcaceae bacterium
ATCACCAGTTTAATATCAGGATTTAAGCCATCAATAAGGCTTTGGTAATCTGGTGTTGTGGGATCGATAAATAAAATAGCTGACATAGAAAATACCTGAATTTAGTTGTAATGGGTAAGTAATGGTTACAGTGCCGCGCACTTAGCAGGCTAAGGTACGTGTAAAATATGAAAAGGTTGTGACTTACACATTAACAATTGCTGTCAAGTTAGTATTGTCTTAGCCGCTATATCGGCAACTCTTTTGCTGTTATGAAGAGGAAAAAATAGACCTATCAATCCTCATGAGGAGCAAGCTAATGGAAATTAAATCCGAACAGACCATTACTTATACGACGACTACGGTTAAAACCAGTCGGCAAGACAAAGTCTCGTCAGAACCACCGGTATCTGCGGCAGCTTCTGCTAAGGCGCAGCTTAATAAGAACATTTTGGAGACCTCCCTCGACGTTAATCTAAGTGCGGGTAATAAACCGATGGCACTCCTGTTAAAAACCGCGCTGGAAGGTATTAATCAAGCCTTGCAAGGTGAGTTTGGCGATAATGCCATTCAGAAATCTTACGATTCAGGCATTGATGTTTCACCACAGGCGACCGCAGATCGAATTGTTAGCATGAGTACCGCATTTTTTGATAAATACCAAACCAATCACCCGGAATTAAGCACCGAAGATGCCCTTAACTCGTTTGTAAAACTGATTGGTAAGGGGATCGATAAAGGCTTTGGTGAAGCCCGCGATATTCTGCAAGGGCTGAATGTGTTGAACGGTAGTATTGCCAGCAATATAGATTCCACTTATGAGCTGGTGCAAAAAGGTTTAAAGGCATTTGTTGAGAATTATAAATCACCGGAAGCGAATCCTGTTGCGCTGGATACGCTTGAAAAAGCAGGGTAGGGGGGCAGTATAGATACCAAGGGGGCTTTACATTTTTCAATTTTTTTAAGGAGATAAGGTGGCGGTTAAGGTATTTAAAGACAACTATCCACGTATCGGTCAGTCTGTTTATATTGATGACCATGCGGTAGTTATTGGCGATGTTTCGTTAGGCGATGACGTGTCGATATGGCCGACTTCGGTGCTTAGAGGCGATGTAGAAAGCATAACCATCGGCGCGGCGACTAATGTGCAGGATGGCGCTGTATTACATGTGTCACATGCGGGTAAATATTCGCCGGAAGGTCATCCTTTAAACATTGGTAAAAGCGTTACTGTTGGGCATCGCGCGGTGCTTCACGCTTGTACGGTAGGGGATTTTTGTCTGCTGGGTATTGGTGTAATTGTTATGGATGATGCCGTGCTTGAAGACTATGTTATGTTGGGCGCCGGAACGTTGGTACCTCCCAGAAAAACACTGGAAAGTGGCTATTTGTATGTCGGTTCGCCTGCCAAGCAAGTTAGATTATTAACGACTACTGAAAAAGAATTTTTGGTGTATTCGGCGCAGCATTATGTCGCGTTAAAAAATATCTATTTAAAGCAAAACGGCAAATCCTGAATTTATAACGCTAACTTATTAAATATCAAGTAGATAAAAATGCAATTCATTACTTAATTTTATGCTTATTCTTTACGCTTTGAGTCACTGCCCACAGTTAAGCCGTTCGCTGAGCGCAGTCGAAGTGAATAGGTATCAAATATCAGAGGCTTCGACTCCGCTCAGCTAGCGATATAAAATACCAATGTGCTTAACTGTGAGCAGTGACGCTATCGCCCCGCCTTACTTTGGTAGTCCGATCTTGTAAGGTATCCATCAAAAAACGAGAACATCATGCAAAACCAAGAACAAATCAATCAACTAAAAAACACAGTTCAAGCTTTGCTGGACGAAGCCCGGCAACAGGGCGCAAGTGCCGCTGAAGCCGGTTTAAGTCAGGAAAACGGCTTATCGGTCTCGGTGCGCTTGGGCGAAGTCGAAACCATAGAACATCATTGCGACCAAGGTTTAGGCGTTACCGTTTATTTTGGTCAGCGTAAAGGCTCTGCCAGCACGACTGATTTATCACCGGCGTCGATTAAAGAAACCGTCGGCGCGGCTTGCAGTATCGCCCGTTACACGAGCGAAGATGACTACGCCGGTTTACCTGAAAAAGCGCTATTGCAAACGGAATTTCCTGATCTTGATCTTTATCATCCGTGGTCACTCCGTGCTGACAAAGCCATTGCGTTGGCGCTGGAATGTGAAGATGCAGCGCGGTCTTTTCATGCCGAAATTAGTAATTCGGAAGGCGCGACCGTCAATACGCACCAAGGTATTCGTGTACTGGGCAATACGTTGGGGTTTTTGCAAGGTTATGCGTCAACCCGCCATTCACTTAGTTGCTCGGTGTTGGCGCAGCGTGGTGACAGTATGCAACGTGATTACTGGTATTCCGTAGCAAGAAATGCTGATTATCTTGAAGCAGCCGTTGAGGTGGGGAAAAAAGCTGCCGAACGTACCGTGCGGCGTTTAGAGGCGCATAGTTTAAGTACGCGGCAATGTCCCGTGCTGTACAGTGCAGAAATTGCGTCCAGTTTGTTGGGTTCGTTAATTGGCGCTATCAGTGGTGGTAATTTATACCGTAAATCATCGTTTTTTCTGGATGCCTTGGATACGCAGATCTTTCCAGAATTTATTCATATTTATGAGCAACCCTATTTAAAAGGTGCGTTGGGCAGTGCCGCCTATGATGGCGAGGGTGTGGCGACTAAAACCCGCGATATTGTCAGTGACGGGGTGTTGCGTAGTTATGTGTTAAGCACTTATTCGGCGCGTAAATTGGGCTTGCACAGTACCGGCAATGCAGGCGGTGTGCATAATTTGACTATCACGCCAGGCCAGCATGACTTTCAGGCGTTACTAAAACAATTGGATACTGGCTTGCTGGTTACTGAGTTAATGGGGCAGGGCGTTAATATGGTTACTGGCGATTATTCGCGCGGTGCGGCAGGTTTCTGGGTAGAAAAAGGCGTTATTCAATATCCTGTTGAAGAAATCACCATTGCCGGTAATTTGAAAGCGATGTTCAAACAGATCGTTGCGGTGGGTAATGATGTCGATTATCGCGGCAATGTTCGCACCGGGTCGATTTTGGTCGAACGCATGTCAATTGCTGGGGAATAAAAACTGACGTTATACTATATGCCGCCGCATGGTCGAAGGCCATGTCCTTGATATTGACTTTATAAAAATGAATGGAATAAGTGATGAATGATAAAAAAACGGTACTTCATGTCGGTTGTGGCTATCCCAACCCAAATAAGTTGCATCGTGCATTTCGTGGCGATGAATGGCAGGAAATTCGTCTGGATATTGATGCCGACGCCAAACCCGATGTCATTGCCGATATGCGCGATCTATCACAAATTGAAGCAAACTCTATTGACGCGCTATGGTCTTCGCATAATGTTGAACATCTTTATCCACATGATGTTATTCCGACATTGGCAGGTTTTCGACGCATCTTAAAACCCAATGGCGTTGCGTTGATTACTTTGCCAGATTTGCAGGAAGTTGCGAAATTAATCGCTGAAGATAAATTGGACGATCCAGCTTATGTGTCTCCAGCAGGGCCGATTGCGCCACTGGATATTTTGTATGGTTTTCGAGCCGCTATGGCACAGGGTAATTTGTTTATGGCACACCGCACCGGATTTACCGCCAAAACATTGGCACAATCCATAGTCAATGCAGGTTTTGCTATGGTGACAGTACAGCGCGATCAAAGTGCATTTAATCTTTGGGCGATTGGATTCTGCGCCCAACCATCGCAGGAAGCGCTTGCGATGGCACAAAAGATGATGTTTCCCCTTCCTGTTGCATCGTAAGACATATTGGGGCATCACTTATGAGGATACTTTTTGTACATCAGAATTTTCCTGGGCAATTTAAAAATCTCGCACCAACCTTAGCTAAAAATCCAGCGAACGAGATTGTTGTGTTGACTATGAACCAGCATCCCGGACAAGAGCGTTTGCGGGTAGTGACTTATAAGCCGGCACGCGGTACAACGCCAAATATGCACCCTTGGGTTTCAGATTTTGAGACCCAAACTATCCGTGGCGAAGCGGCATTCAGAATGGCGATTAAGCTTAGAGATGAAGGCTTTTCACCCGATATTATTATTGCGCATCCCGGTTGGGGTGAAAGCTTGTTTCTGAAAGATGTCTGGCCAAACGCAAAACTGGGTATTTATTGCGAGTTTTTTTATCATGCCGAAGGCTATGACGTTGGTTTTGATCCTGAATTTTCGGTAACTGATCCAGGTAATGCCTGTCGTTTGCGTTTAAAGAACGTTAATAATTTAATTCACTTTGGTACAGCTGATGCCGGTATTTCACCAACGCATTGGCAAGCCAGTACCTTTCCTGAAGCTTTTCGTAAACATATTACGGTGATTCATGACGGTATCGATACCGATGCTATTATGCCAAATCCATCGGCATCTTTGACACTGAACAGCAATTTAGTTTTAACCCGCGAAGATGAAGTAATAACCTTTGTTAACCGTAATTTAGAACCTTATCGTGGTTATCATACTTTTGTTCGGGCCTTACCTGAGATTCTTAAGCGACGACCCAAAGCACGCGTGTTAATTGTTGGTGGTGATGATGTTAGTTATGGTAGCCGTCCCCCACAAGGTCAAAAATGGCGAGACATTTTCTTTAATGAAGTGAAAGACAAAGTAGATTGTAGTCGGGTACATTTTGTCGGGCACATTCCTTATCAGTATTTTATCCCATTGCTCCAATTATCAACGGTGCATGTTTATTTGACGTACCCGTTTGTGTTGTCATGGAGTTTGTTGGAGGCAATGAGTGCAGGTTGCAGCATCGTTGCGAGTGATACTCCGCCGTTACATGAAGCTATCCATCATAATGAAACTGGGCGGTTAGTTAGCTTTTTTGACGCAGAGGCGCTAAGTAATGAGGTCGTTGCTTTGTTGGAAAATGCGCCTGAACGACAGCGCCTTGGTGCCAATGCAAGGACTTTTGCGATTAAAAACTACGATTTAAAAACGGTTTGTTTGCCCCAACAACTGGCGTGGGCAGAACATATAGTTGACCCCATTGTCCAGACAATTAATTACCCAATTTAAGAGGGTGTCGTCTCTATTACAGCGGATTGGCGCTGTCCCATTTCTTCTGTTGAAGAATCCTGCTTGTCACTAAAATGATCAACTATTCTTGCTC
>CANNKH010000217.1 GCA_947504985.1 Methylococcaceae bacterium
AGAAAAATAGTGGCAATTGCTGCAATGCCGGCGATTAATGGCGTTTCGATCCAGTTTGTCCAGCAAGCAAACGCAAGGTTTATGCCGCCGCCCAGAGTAAATAACAATAACGCCACCAGACCGATAATCCGGTCTATATCGCCTAATTTGCCTTTGGCAATCGTGTAGTCGGCAGCTTTTTGATGGGCTTCTAATGGGACGCGGGTTTTAAAGGCGTCAGGTACGGTGGCGCGATGCTTGGCAACATAATTACTCTGGCGTTTGGCGAGCCAAAACTCGATACTAAACGACAGTGTCAGTGCAAATATGAAGAGTAGGGTAAAGGTATTCATGGTCAGTGGTATTGGGTTTAAGGGTTAGACGTGGATATGAGCCAATGCTACACTAACCGCCGCATTTAATACAACGGCCTTTAACTTCACGGAATCTATATGGCGCAGGATACTCAACATCTGATTTGGATAGATTTGGAAATGACCGGATTGAATCCCGACACTGATTTAATTATTGAAATCGCTACGATTGTCACCGACAAAGACTTAGCTATTTTGGCGCAAGGGCCAGTGCTGGCCATACATCAATCGGATGAGGTCTTAGCGGCAATGGACGATTGGAATCAGGAGCATCATGGGCAATCAGGGCTGATTGAGCGAGTTAAGACTTCTAAGGTGACTGAACAGGATGCCGAGCGTCAGACGCTTGCGTTTCTTAAGCAATGGGTTCCTGAAAAAACCTCGCCAATTTGCGGTAATAGTATTGGCCAAGATAGGCGTTTTCTTTATCGCTATATGCCTAGTCTGGAAGCGTATTTTCATTACCGTAATGTTGATGTGTCTACGCTTAAAGAACTAGCGGCACGTTGGGCTCCCGAGGTAAAAGAAGGTTTTAGCAAAGAATCCAAGCATCAGGCACTGGACGATATTATCGAATCAATTGAAGAGCTGCGTTATTATCGTGAGTATTTTATTGCCTGTCAGTTCGCAGAAAAACAGGGCGCGGGTGCTTAAGTTTTTATGAGCCAATTGTTTGCTGTTGCGCTAGGCGGATCGTGTGGTGCAGCGCTGCGTTTTTTAATGTCTTCAGGTATTTATCATTGGCTGGGTCGAGGGTTTCCTTATGGCACGTTGGCGGTCAATGTGATCGGTTCATTTTTGCTCGGTTTGCTAACGGAGGCGCTCATTCTGAATCGTATCGCGCTAACCTTAGAATATCGTGCTGCCATTCTGGTCGGCTTTATCGGCGCATTTACTACTTTTTCGACATTTTCGCTGGAGACGGTTTACCTTATTGAGCAAGGGCAGTTAAGTAAAGCCGCCATCAATATATCAGTTAGTGTCATTGCTTGTTTGCTGGCGGTATGGGTGGGGTTGCAATTGGGGAAGGCGTTATCTGGTGGCGTTATTCAATGGACAGACGGTATATTTCCTTACGCCTTGATTACCGTTAACGCACTAGGTGCGTTTTTGCTTGGGTTGATAGCCGCAGCTTTATTACAGAAAGTATCTATCAGCGCCGAACATCAGCTTGCCCTGGTGGTGATTATGGTTGGTGCTTATTTAACGCTCTCCGGTTTATATGTCCTGCTATATTTGCTAGAGCAGGGTTATTCATTTGTCTCTCACACCCCAGCCATGCTATTCGGTTTTACCGGCAATACCTTTGCCTGTTTGCTGGTGATGTGGTTAGGCTATTTAATCGTAAGGCAACTGCCCTAAAATACGTCTCACCGCATTTCTTTCAACAATACGTTATAAAAGGAAAATATGTTAGACCCTCGTTTATTTAGAACTGAACTTGATTTTGTTAAGCAACAACTTGCTCGTCGTTCGTTTCATTTTAATACTGAGTTTTATGTCGAACTCGAAGTTAAGCGCAAAGACATTCAGATCAAAACCCAAGAATTGCAAAACGAACGCAATAGCCGCTCCAAAGCCATTGGTCAGGCTAAAGCGAAAGGCGAAGATGTGCAGTCGTTGTTAGATCAGGTTCAGCATTTAGGTGATGCGCTTAAAGCGGCGGAAACAGTATTGACTGATATTCAAAGCGAGATGACGATGCTAATGGAAGGCATTCCAAATATTCTCGATGAATCGGTGCCCGATGGTAAAAATGAGGAATTCAATGTTGAAATCAGTCGCTGGGGTGATGTGCCTGCGTTTGATTTTGCCGCTAAAGATCATGTAGATTTAGGGGCACATAAAGGTTTGGACTTTGAGTTGGGCGCAAAAATAGCAGGCGCACGCTTTGTGGTTTTAAATGGTGCATTGGCAAGGTTGCAGCGTGCAATTATCCAGCTAATGTTAGACACCCACACCAGTCAGCATGGTTATAGTGAAACGTATGTGCCTTATTTGGTTAATGCTGACAGTTTGCGTGGCACCGGGCAGTTGCCTAAATTTGAGGCGGATTTGTTTAAAGCCTCTGATGATCCAGGCTTGTATTTGATTCCTACTGCGGAAGTTCCGGTTACTAATATTGTCAGGGATGTCATTGTTGATGCCAAGGATTTGCCGCTTAAGTTTGTTTGCCATAGCCCTTGTTTCCGTAGTGAAGCCGGTGCTTATGGGCGTGATGTGCGCGGTATGATTCGCCAGCATCAATTTGAAAAAGTCGAGATTGTACAGATTGTTAAACCTGAAGATTCAGCGCAGGCGCATGAGGATTTGACGGCTCATGCCGAAAGTATTTTGCAAAAACTTAATCTGCCTTACCGCAAGATGTTGTTATGTGCTGGCGATACCGGTTTTTCATCTGCTAAAACTTACGATCTTGAAGTGTGGCTGCCGGGGCAAAATGCGTATCGAGAAATATCGTCTTGCAGTAATTTTAAAGATTTTCAGGCGCGTCGGTTACAGGCGCGTTGGCGTAATCCAGAAACCGGAAAGCCTGAATTGGTGCATACTTTAAATGGTTCAGGTTTAGCTGCCGGTAGGACATTGATTGCTGTTATGGAAAATTATCAGGATAAGGAGGGCTGTATTCGTATTCCTGATGCCTTGTTGCCTTATATGGGCGGTTTGAAGATTATTGGATAAGCAGATGTTTTCATGCCGAATCGGGAGCATCCTATTTCGGTCATAACAATCAGGAGTAAATGCTAGATGTTTAAGATAATAAAGTTATTGGTTTTATCGCTCATGCTGTTATTGAGCATCAGTGTGCAGGCCGAAGCGTTGGCTGTTCAGCAAGCTGCTGAACAGGGTGATGCCAAAGCGCAAGCCAAAATGGGGGCAATGTATTTATTGGGTAGCGGTATCGAAAAAGATGAGCAAAAAGCGGCGGAGTGGCTGTTAAAGGCCGCCAATCAAGGTTATCTTGAAGCGCAAGTTATTATGGCGGCACTATTCGATCGTGGCTTAGGTGTAAAAAGCGATGTGAAAATAGCAACTCAATGGTATGAAAAAGCCGCAGCTCAAGGTCATACGCCATCATTGGCTATTTTAGGTAGAAATCCTATCGCTAAAGGCGGTGTGGCTTTTAATTACCAGGCCATGCGCTTAAGTGCTGCTAAACAAATTCCAACCGAATATGCTAAAAAAATCTTACTGACAACAGCTATCAAATGACTATAACTACACGTTTTGCCCCAAGTCCTACCGGTTATTTACATGTTGGCGGTGCGCGTACTGCCTTATTTTCTTGGTTGTATGCTCGTAAACACGGTGGCAAGTTTATTTTACGGATTGAAGATACTGATCTGGAGCGTTCGACTCAGGAATCCGTCGATGCTATTTTGCAAGGCATGACTTGGTTGGGTCTTGAATATGATGAAGGGCCCTTTTATCAAACGCAACGTTTTGATCGCTATAGAGAAGTCATTCAGCAATTATTGGCGCAAGGTGATGCGTATTACTGTTATTGCAGTAAAGAGGAGTTGGAGTTGTTGCGCACCGAGCAAATGGCTAACAAAGAAAAGCCGCGTTATAACGGTTTATGTCGTGATGGTGCGCAAGTTATTGAGGGTAGGGAGCCGGTTATACGGTTTAAAAATCCGGTTGATGGTGTGGTTTCAATTCCTGATCTGGTTAAAGGTGAAATCATCGTAGCTAATAAAGAGCTGGATGATTTGATTATTGCCAGAGCTGATGGTACGCCAACGTACAATTTAACGGTGGTTGTTGATGATATGGATATGGGTATAACGCATGTGATTCGTGGCGATGACCATATCAATAATACGCCACGACAAATGAATATTTTAAAAGCGTTAGATGCCGAAGTACCGAAATACGCCCATTTACCAATGATATTGGGTGCTGATGGTGCGCGTTTATCAAAGCGCCATGGCGCAGTGAGTGTTATGCAGTTTCGCGATGACGGTTATTTGCCGGAGGCATTGCTGAATTATCTGGTGCGTCTGGGCTGGTCGCATGGCGATCAAGAGGTTTTTTCGGTAGATGAAATGATGGAATATTTTGAGTTGAGCGATGTGAATGTTTCGGCATCGACTTTTAATATGGAAAAGCTGTTATGGCTAAATCATCACTATATTATGAATAGCGACCCGGCTCATGTTGCGAGGCATTTAAGTTGGCATGTCGGGCTGCTTGGAATAGATCCCGCAGACGGGCCGACTTTAATTGATGTGGTCAAGGCGCAGAGAGAGCGTAGCAAAACTTTAGTTGAAATGGCTAATTCCAGCATTTATTTTTATAAAGAATTTGATGCCTATGATGAAAAAGCCGCAAAAAAGAACTTTATCAAGGGGGCAGATGATGTTTTAGTCCGTTTATATGAGCAATTTGTTTCTGTAGGTGATTGGCAAAGCGAAATATTGCATCAAATTGTCGTGAATCTTTCGGATGAAATGGCGCTTAATTTAGGTAAGGTTGCTCAGCCCTTACGTGTTGCTGTTTGCGGATCAGGTGTTTCGCCCGCGATCGATGTAACTTTAGCTTTATTGGGAAGGGAAAAAACCTTATTCAGAATACAGCGAGCGATAACTTATTGTCGAAGCTTAAATTTAGTTGGACTAGACTGATAAATACTGTATAATGCCGCTTCTTTGCTGACGGGGCCATAGCTCAGCTGGGAGAGCGCTTGCATGGCATGCAAGAGGTCAGGAGTTCGATCCTCCTTGGCTCCACCAAAAAGCTAAAGTTTAGTCCCCATCGTCTAGCGGCCTAGGACACTGCCCTTTCACGGCGGTAACAGGGGTTCGAACC
>CANNKH010000218.1 GCA_947504985.1 Methylococcaceae bacterium
ACTGCCGCTGGTAATCGTAAGGAAAGCCGGGGAGGACACGCCCGTGAAGATTATCCTAATCGAGATGATGCTAACTGGATGAAACATACCTTGACCTGGTTGATAGATGATAAGGTGAATATTGATTATCGACCTGTGCATTTATTTACGTTGACCGACGATGTTGAGGTTATTCCACCTAAAGAGAGGGTTTATTAATGGCTGAATTTACATTGCCCAAAAATTCGGTATTGACCGAAGGCAAAACCTTTAAAGCGCCGCAGGGAGCAAGCAATATCCGCCGCTTTGAAGTCTATCGGTGGAATCCTGATTCCGGTGAAAATCCGCGCGTTGATGTCTATGAGCTGGATATGGACGACTGCGGGCCGATGGTGTTGGATGCTATCCTTAAAATTAAAAACGACGTTGATAGCACCTTGACGTTCCGTCGTTCTTGTCGTGAAGGGGTTTGTGGTTCTTGCGCGATGAATATCAATGGTAAAAATACCTTGGCTTGTACTAAATCCATTGATGCTTATGCCGGTACCATCAAGATTTTCCCATTACCACACATGGCGGTTGTTAAAGATCTAGTGCCCGATATGACACATTTTTTTGCACAATATGCGTCAATAAAACCGTGGATAGCAACGCAGACTCCTGCGCCAGCCGATACTGAACGCCTGCAAAGCCACGCAGACCGCGCCAAGCTGGATGGTTTATACGAGTGTGTGTTATGTGCCTGCTGCTCAACCAGTTGCCCTAGCTATTGGTGGAATAGTGAACGTTATCTGGGGCCTGCGGTATTGTTGCAGGCTTACCGATGGCTTGCTGACAGCCGTGATGAAAACACCGGCGCACGCCTAGATGAGTTAGAAGATCCATTTAAGTTGTACCGTTGCCACACCATCATGAACTGCACAGATACCTGTCCGAAAGGCTTGAATCCGGCGAAAGCAATTGCTGAAACCAAGCAAATGTTGGTAAAAAGACAATTAGGTTGATTGCTTAATGAATGACCTTGCCAGATTAAAATGGCAATGCCGACGCGGTATGCTGGAGCTTGATTTACTACTTATGGCTTATCTGGAAGGTAGGTATCTAGTTGCAGATCAGGCTGAAAAAGATCATTTTTCCGAATTATTGAAATTGGAAGATGACGAATTGCTGGCAGTTATGCTGAGCAACCAGACGGCTACCGATGAAGAAATAAGTACGACATAATGACTGCCAGTCCTTTGAGGACTGGCAGTCATGGCATTCACCGAAGGTTACAACACACAACAAAGTTGTTTTGTGCCCCCATCCTAAGCCCTTATTTTTACCAGAATAAAACACCTCATTTTCTTTTCCAAACAAGAGAAATGCCCTAAGGCAACTCGCAATAAATACCCCCCACTTTGAAAAAGGGGGGCAGGGGGGATTTAAGAATAGTCGTTGCATATCAAATCCCCCCTAGCCCCCCTTTTTCAAAGGGGGGATCAGATGAATATTTGTTGCTGAGTGGGGGGGGTATTTATTGCGAGTTGCCTAAGTAAAGGAATGTTGAGCAAATCTGGAAGCATCATGGCTTTTAAAACACACACTAACACGCCACCGAATTAAACATCATTCTATCGGGAAAACGTCATGCAACGATTTGTCAGATTGATTACTTTATTTATCTTAATAAGTTCTTTTACTGTAGGCGCAACGCCACTGACCAAAGCACGCGTCCCGGAGCCACTTAAACCCTGGATAGATTGGGTGACACAAGACAATCCAGAACGTAATTGCCCTTTTATTTACAACAGTTATCAGCAAAAACGCTGTCGCTGGCCCACTGAAACTCGTTTGGCATTAACACCGAAAAAAGGCGTGTTTTCGTACCGTTTAAAAGTCTATACAGAAAGCTGGATCAGTTTGCCGGGCGACAGTTTGCATTGGCCGTTGAATGTCAGCGTCAATAATAAAGCGGCTTTAGTCATGGACAGAAACGGTACGCCATCGATCAAGTTATCTCAACCTGCTGATTATCAAATTAATGGTGAGTTTTTATGGGACAGTATTCCCGATAATCTGACGCTTCCAGCAGATACTGGGCTTATTAATCTGACGCTTAATGCTATGTCGATACCGATGCCTACCATCAGAAATGGACAGCTCTGGCTAAAAGAAAGCGAATTGGGGCAGCGTAAGCCGGAAAATATGCAAAATAATGTCGATCTTCAGGTCTACAGAAAAATTACCGATGACGTGCCATTGCAGGTATTAACACGACTGGTCATCGATGTTTCAGGTGAACAGCGCGAAATAAAACTAACTCAGCCGATACTGGATAATTTTATTCCGCTGGCGATACAAAGTCCGTTGCCAGCAAGGCTTGAACCGAATGGAGAGTTATTGCTGCAAGTGCGCCCCGGTCGATGGGAAATTGACATTACTGCCAGAAACAACATGGATACGGATACGCTATCCTTACCATTAATCGCCGATGCGTTAGCGCCTGTGGCAAATTGGCCACCCTCTGAAATCTGGGTATTTGACGCGCGTCCTGATTTACGCGTTATCGAAATTACCCAACTCGATGCACTGGATGCCAGCCAAACTACGCTACCCGAGGCTTGGAAAAATCTACCTGCTTACCGCATTAATCAGGGACAAGCGATGAAATTTAATGTCATCCGCCGTGGTGACCCCGTACCTGAACCCAATCAACTCAACTTGACCCGAAAATTATGGTTGGATTTTGATGGCGGCGGCTATACCGTTAATGACGTAATGACCGGTAAGATGAGCAGCGGCTGGCGCTTGAATGCTTTGGGGCAAACACAGCCGGGTAAGGTAATGCTGGATGGCAACAATCAACTGATTACCAAACAGGCCAATACCCATAAACAAGGCGTGGAAGTCAGAAAAGGGATGCTTACGCTGGATGCCGATAGCCGCATCACTGGTCCGATTAATGCCATCAGCGCTGTCGGTTGGGAGCAAAGTTTCCATCACGTGACTGCCGAACTTAATCTGCCGCCAGGCTGGCGTTTGCTTGCGGCAAGTGGTGTTGATAATGTCCCCGATAGCTGGATTTCACGCTGGAGCTTACTGGATTTGTTTTTGGTGCTGATTGCTGCATTGGCAATCGGCAGAATCTGGAACCTCTACTGGGGCGCGTTCGCGTTGGTTACCTTCATTATTATCTGGCATGAGCCGGATTCGCCGCATTTTGTTTGGCTAAACATTCTAGCGGCAACGGCTTTAATTAAGGTTTTGCCTGACAGCGGCAAATTTCTTAAATTCATCTGCCTGTATCGCAATGCGTTTTGGCTGGCGCTGGTTATGATTGCCATTCCTTTTATGGTTGACCAGGTGCGTATGGGATTGTATCCACAACTGGAAATGGCGGCCATGCCTGAATATTTAGCAACCGATGCGGCGGTGCCAATGTCTGCACCGGCACCGGTTATGCTGGAAGAAATGAGGAGATCAAAACACGCCATTTCAAAGGTAAAACAGTATGCCTATGACCGCACGGGAAGCGGGACATCTTTAAGTGACCAACCGGTAAATTTTGACCGTATTGATCCCAGTGCGCATGTGCAAACCGGCCCGGGATTGCCGCAATGGCAATGGCGTCAAGTCATGTTATCGTGGAATGGTTCGGTAGATGCACAACAGCAGCTGCGGCTATGGTATTTGTCGCCAGCCATGACGATGTTGCTGAACTTTATCCGCGTGCTATTTATCGCGGTATTGACCTTGCTGATGTTTGGCGTTGCTGAAAAATTCAAGTGGCATCATTTCAAGTTCAGATCAGCAACATCGCTAGTGCTATGGTTTTTATTATTACCGCTACTTTCGTTACCGACACAAAACAGTTATGCCGATGATTACCCTAACGAGCAGTTATTGACCGAGTTGAAAAACCGTTTGCAAGAAGAGACCACGCCGGATTGCTTACCAGCCTGTGCGCAAATCCAGCAAATGACGGTGACGATAACGGGTAAAACTATCGACATACTGTTGCAAATTCACGCGCAGGAATCCGTCACATTGCCGCTACCGTCCGATGACAATCAATGGTTTCCCAATCAGGTCTTGGACAACGGCTCACCGGCGGCGGCACTGCATCGCGAGGGCGGAGGCTTGTGGATTAATCTGCACGCCGGTCAGCATCAGGTCATGCTACGCGGTATCGCGCCGATATTAAGCAAATTTAGCTTGCCTTTACCGTTAAAACCCAAGCATGTCACTGTTGCAAAAACCGATTGGGACGTTATCGGCCTGCATGAGAATGGTTGGACGGATGATACCTTGCAGTTTAGCCGCATCAAGCAAACAAAAACCGATCAACCGACGCTGGAGCCCGGTGTCTTACCTACTTTTGTCCGCGTCGAACGCACTTTGCAACTCGGTCTGGACTGGCGCGTTAGCACTCGGGTTATTCGACTATCACCAACGGATTCCGCTGTCGTTTTAAGCGTTCCGCTATTGCCTGGAGAATCGGTAACCAGTAATGGTGTGCGGGTTAAGGAAGGTAACGTAGAGGTAAATATTCCCGCGCAACAAGTCGAGATGCAGTGGCAATCGATATTGGCTAAAACTGAAAAACTGGATCTAACGGCGTTACCAACCGATCAATGGATTGAGGTCTGGAAAGCCGACATTAGCCCACTCTGGCATCTTGAAACAACCGGTATCGCGATGATTCGTCTGGATAATACCGAACAATGGTTACCCGAATGGCATCCTTGGCCGGGTGAAAAAATTAGCTTGCAAATAACCCGCCCAGAAGCCGTGGCAGGTCAATCTATCACTATTGATAACAGCACACTGAACATCTCGCCAGGACAACGCCATCGGGATGCCATATTAACTTTCAGCCTGCGCAGTTCTCAAGGTGGGCAACATACCTTGACATTACCAGAAAATGCCATACTGCAATCGGTGACGATAGACGGGCAAAGCCAGCCCATCAGACAACAGGGTAGAAAACTGAGTTTACCGATACATCCCGGTAAACAAGCTATTTCAGTAACTTGGCAGGAGTCGGCTGCTATTGCCACGATAATAACCACGCCAATAGTCGATTTGGGGCAAGCGAGCGTCAATACCCGGCTCAATATCAGTCTGGGTGAAAACCGCTGGATTATGTTTGCTTACGGTCCAAGGTTAGGGCC
>CANNKH010000219.1 GCA_947504985.1 Methylococcaceae bacterium
AGAAGTCTGGAGGCTAATTATAAGCAGGCGACCATAATGAGTATTGTCGCGGGGACGGCTGTTGTATTTTTGCCATACAAGTTCCTGATTGTTGAGGCTTTATTTGTGCTTGACTTTATTATCGGTATTAATATTGCTGCGACTACGCTATTAGATGAGAATGCGGAAATCGAAACAGAAGAATATCAACAGGCTGCTTTGCCTGGTTTTTTGTCAACAGACGTAAGTGATTGATATATTTGACTCACAGAAATCTAGCGGCATGAAAATAGCTAAAATTTGCAATAAGAAAAACCTTATAGCAAAATCAATGTGGTTAATTAAATAAAATAAAGGAAATCATTATGTTCAAACGCTGTAGAAAAAATAACTTACCTCGCGTTGCTGTAATAGCAGCTTGTTTTGTCAGTGGTTTAACGACTGTACCTAACGTTTTTGCTGAAGGAAATTTAAGCTTGGCAGAAGCAGTGAAAATGACGTTAGAGTTATCACCCAACCGTTTTATTCAACAAGCCAATGTGTCCTCAGCAACGGCGGGTGTATCCATTCAGGAAGGTGTGTTTAATCCTACGCCATCTGCAGGTTTGAGCGTAGGGCAAAACACAGCACCGCTAGCTTCTGTTCCCTATGCAGCTATGGCAAATGGCCCTTTTAGCCAGCCTATTATGCATGATGTGTTAAATACAGCTGGAGAGCCTGTTAAAGTCCTCAGTAGCTATGGGCCTGGGCCTGATACCCGTTACCATTATCAAGGCACCGATGTCGCCACACTTCATGCGGAAATCAGCAAGTTATTTCAAACGGGTATAAGCGCTTCGGTAGGCTTGGTGAATACCCGCACAATACAGAGCAATCTATCAACGGTTACCCGACCCAATGCTAACAACTCGTTCGTTAATTTAAATGTTAATGTTCCGTTACTAAAGTATGCCGGTTCGACTTCGGCGGCAGGTCGTTTGAATGCCGCGCGTAAACAACAAGATGCCGCTGTTGAGGATTATAAGTTTTTTCTGACCGCCCTCGCCAATAACGCCATCGCGTCCTATTGGGACTATCGTCTAGCGATAGATAGCTTGAAAATTCGTGAAGTTTCACGCGATCGCGTGATGCGTATTACTGACGAAGTTGAAAAATTTGTTTCTAGCCCTGATCCAAAGAAAGAAGCAAAACTTCGGGAACAGATGGCACAAGTTATTTATACCGCTGGCGGTGCTCGGGTTAATAAGAACCGTATGGTTATTGACTATCAACAATACATGGAACAAGCGCGTACCCAATTTGCCTTAACTTTGGGTGTGGCTCCTGAACAATTTAATACCTTGGCGCAGCCAAGTGATGAAATTCCAGATGCGATAATACCCGCCAGTTTTGATAATAACAGCAACCGTGCCGCATGGCGTAAAGCCGCTGTCGCTAATCGGATGGATTTACAAGCCGCAAAATTACGCCAGGAAGCCGCTGGATTTATTGTTAAAAAATCAGAACGTGATTTGAATCCACAGGTTGATTTAAACGTTAATCTGGGCTATCAAGGGCTTGATGAAGGTAACAAATTCGACAATATGATGAATGCGTTTGGTAATAATGTAGAGGGACTGAATTGGTCTACAGGCGTTGAATTTCGCTATCCGATTGGCAACCAGACTGCCGAAGGTATTTTAGATAGTTCTAAAGCCAATTACAGACAAGCTGAGTTGTCGGTTTATCAAAAAACCCGCGAAATTGATGCCGGTGTTGATGTCAATGTAGGTTATATCGACCGTTATGTACAAGCGATCAGCAAAGCCCAACAAGCTGTAAAAGAATACAAAGATGCGCTTGCCGCATGGAAAAAAACACCATTAACCGATCCTTCAGCTATTTTGGGTATGTTACAAACGGAAGCACAATATACTGAGGCATTATTAACGGTATTAAATATTCGTACCGAATATGCCAAATTAGTTGCGGATGTTCGTTTTAAAACAGGTTTATTAGGTAAAACAGGCAGTACGCCAGAAGATTACACTATCAGTTTTAATGAAATTACCCAATTACCTCGATAAGGATAGGCTCGATTTTTTTGGAAACGTAGCTCGTTTATCTGCCTAATTGCGGTGCAAATTGTTTACCATATTGAATGAGTCGAGCGGATATTAGGACGAATAGAAGGGGTGCGGAGAAATGACTTTTCGCGCCCTTTTTGTTTTTTGCTGCAACTGAGAGTTTTTTAACAAATTATCTTATTGCCCTAAGGCAGCCTGTAAAAAATAAAGCACCGTTGGCTGATCGGAGTTGAAGCTAGCGGTGTAGGTTGTTCGTTTCGACTCCGCTCAGCGAACAGTTGATGCAAATTGGGTGGTTTATTTTTTGCGGATTGCCTAAGGATGTGAGTGCGTAATGACGACTAAAAATTGGCGCTCGGCGTTTGCTATTTATTTGCAACCCGCCGTATTAAGTATTGTGTTGCTTGGTTTTGCTTCAGGGTTACCTTACGTTATTGTGTTTTCTACGCTATCAGCTTGGCTAACAGAAGCGGGTATTGAGCGCTCTGTCATTGGCTTTTTTAGCTGGATTGGTATGACTTATTCGATCAAAGTTTTTTGGTCGATGATTGTTGATCGTTTGTCGTTGCCGTTATTACACCGATTATTGGGTAAACGGCGTAGCTGGATGCTGTTAGCTCAGTTGGGGGCTACCCTTGGATTGCTCGGAATGAGCGTTTCAGATCCGCAAACGCAATTGGAACAAATCGCGTTATTGGCAATTTGGATAGCCTTTTGTTCAGCGACACAAGACGTGGCGATTGATGCTTATCGGATTGAAGTGTTGAGTGCTGAATATCAAGGCGCAATGGCAGCTGCTTATGTTGCAGGCTATCGAGTTTCCCTGTTAATTGGTGCGGCTGGATGTCTTTATATTGCTGAATATACCAATTGGAGTACCGCTTATTTAATCATGGCGGCGACTATGTTAGTTGGGATTACCACCATTTTGGTGATTAAAGAGCCCGATCATCAAATTAGTCAAAGCGCCGAGGCCTTGGAAAATAAAATAGAACGTTTTTTAGGTGTTGAGCAGCATGCCACCTTCTGGCATCGGCTAGTGGCGGGTTTTTCTGATGTTGTATTGAGTCCATTTATCGAATTTTTCCATCGCAATGGCACGACGGGTTTATTAATTTTGCTGTTAATCGGCATGTACAAAATGAGCGATATCACGCTGAATGTCATGGCAAATCCATTTTATTTGGATATGGGGTTTACCAAGGTTGAAATTGCTCAAGTGACTAAAGTATTTGGTTTTGTGATGGCAATTAGCGGTGCCGCCACAGGCGGGGTTCTAGTGGCCAGATTTGGCGTTTTACGTCCGCTGTTATTGGGTGCCGTTGCCGCCGCATTGACTAACCTACTGTTTGCAATGTTAGCAATGAGTAAGCCTAGCTTGATAGGGTTAGCGACCATCGTCAGTGCGGATAATTTTTGTGCAGGCATGGCAACCTCTGCGTTGATTGCCTATTTATCTAGCCTAACGAGTACGGCATATACCGCCACTCAATATGCTTTATTTAGTTCGTTAATGACTTTACCGGCACAAATGGTCGGTGGTTTTTCGGGGGTGGTTGTCGAGAATTATGGTTATTCACTTTTTTTTATTTACACCACAGTCGCTGGATTACCTGCAATGGTCTTGGTGTTATTACTAATGCGATCTTCTCTTTATCGAGAAAATAGCCATTAATAAAAAAGGCTGGATTACTAGAATTCGCACCTGCTGCTAACAAATCGCCGTAATAGTTTGAAAAGTATTTTAAAAGCCAAACTTTAATGTTAATTTTTATTGAGGCGCTGAACATTAGCGTTGGAACAAATATAGCAATTTAATATCGAATACTGGTCGTCTTACTTTAAAGAGGCTACTTAGATGATTTTCTATTGGAACATTGTAGATTGCATGCGCTGTTATCGTTAATTGGAAAGCACACAAAATGTGCGAATAAGAACTTGTTTGTTGGTTTTTAATGGGCAGCCGTAGTTTAACTTTTATTAAGTTATTATTACGGTTTGTTTGCAATGCTTACGCTATGCGAAATATATGAATAATAAATCTGAAGTCGATCATGCCCTATCATCGGGAGAAAATGTAAGTGCGGCTATCCCTGATGCCAACGGGGGGGCTGCCACTACGACATTTTCCGATGTCTTTCAAAATGCAATCGGACAAGGCGTGAGCTTGGAAAATGCGTTCACCCAAGCGCGCCAAGCACTTGATGTTGAAATAGCGGCACAGTCTACGATTCAAGCCCCTATTGCCATCAATGATCAGTTACTTACCGCTCTAGCTGATGGCAACCAGCTTAATGAAACGTTAGCGCAGTTGACGGCGGGTTTAAATGTCGAGCAAATCGATTCATTTTTGAGTTACTTAATTACCAGCTTAAGCAATGGTAATAGTATCGATGCTGCGATTGCGCAAGCCCAAAGTGCTGCTCAAGCTATCGGTGAGGCGCAGACTAGCACTTCATTATCGATTTCAGCAGAAAATGCACTGCTTAATACTTTAGCTAATCCAAATGCTATAGATAGTGCATTGACTGGGCTTCCAGCCGGAATTTCTGATAGTGCCGCTTTTCAAGAAGCATTAGCCAATGGTAGCAGTCTTAGTCAGGCCATAACCCAAGCGAATGCTGAAATTTCCGCACTGAATGCGGCGCAAATGTCGATTGGCGGCATATCAAATAATTTTTTAAGTGCCTTGGCCTCTGGAGAGCATCATCTCGGTATCATTAATGCGCTATTGCCTAACACACAAGGTTTTTCACCAGCACAAGCGCAAGCAATAGTTCAAAGCTTTCAAGCATCACTCAACTCGGCTTTAGAGACAGGTCAAGATTTAGCCACTGCAATTAGCCAAGCTCAATCGGCGACAAGTGCCACGTTAAATACTATTGCACAAGTGCAGGTTGGTTTAAGTGGTTCTTCTTCAGTCACTATGTCACAAGCTTTGGAGGCAAAACACGCTTCAGGTGTAGTTGTTGACGGCACTACCGGAACGGTAGCCGATAGCGGATCAGCAGGCGTTGCCGGCGGTGTCGTTGGAACGGTAGCCGATAGCGGATCAGCAGGCGTTGCCGGCGGTGTC
>CANNKH010000220.1 GCA_947504985.1 Methylococcaceae bacterium
ATCTGCGTAACTTTTTGGAAAAACAAGGACAAGTAATAGGGGGAAATGATATGTTAATAGCCGCCCATGCTTTGGCTTTAAATGTAACTCTGATAACTGCTAATGTTAATGAGTTTAATCGTGTGCCAGATTTACGGGTTGAAAATTGGTTAAGTTGTTAACGGCAAATAATTAGGAATAAATCTAAGCAATCACCTTATAAAGCGTTGGTCTGCTGATGCCAAACTCCTTTGCCAGTTGACTCTTATCCCCACCAGCAATAACCCTAGCCTTCAATGCCTCAACCTGTTCATGCTTTAGTTTAGGCGGTGCGCCGAACTTGATCCCTTTATTGAGAGCCGATTCAATGCCCTCCCGTTGACGCTCCTTAATCAATGCCCTCTCAAATTGGGCAAATGAGCCGAGCATCTGCAACATCAGTTCTTGCATGGGATTGGCAGAGCCAGAAAAAATCATATTCTCCTTATGGAAATGGATGGATACTCCTTTAGCCACCAATTCACTGACAATGTGCTGTAGGTCAAATAAATTTCTGGCTAACCGGTCTATACTATGGACGTGCAAGGTATCCCCTTCACGAAGATGGTTAAAGCAAGCCTGTAGCTGGGGTCTGCTGGTGTCCTTAGCGGATACCTTCTCCTCAAAGATTCTATCCAATTGGACATCTGCCAACTGCCGGTCTGTATTCTGCTGTACTGATGACACACGGATGTAACCCACGTTTTGACCCACCATGATGACCCTTGAGTGTAAATTAAGTTCTTAGGGTTATCATAACAGATGTAAAATAAGTATAAAATTAACTATTGTTTACACGGTGGAATGCGGGTTGCAGGTGGGTTATGAATGTGTAAATAAAACTATACTTACCTTAACACGCCCTATTTGGTGTTTTTAGTGGCTTATCGGGGATTTTTATTGCAGAAAAGTCACAGAAAGGATATAAAACGAAAAAACCCCAATGAAGGGGTTTAAACGGTCTAGGTTAGAGTTAGCAGCTCTAAAATAGGCTAGCGTTTAATCAACTCGTACTTGATGACGCTTGAGTTGATTTTAATCATTAACTCAGGCTAGTCAATAGGAAGTGACTCATGCCGACAATTAAAACTGCACAAACAATAAATTTCACCCAAATCCCAAACAGCCTTATAGCCAGTCAAATCCCATTGGCGGCTAAGGCAATCCTGAATTACCTTCTCTCCAAGCCCAAAGATTGGCTAATGCGCCGTAGTGACCTCAAGCGGACATTGGGGCTAACCGGCTATGCAATCCAGAAAGGCTTAAAGTGGCTACAGAACAACGGTTATGCCTTTTTTGTCCGTGTTTCAGGCTATACGACATGGCACTTTTTCGATACCCCACAAACACCAAAAACCGCTACAAGCCCCGCCATTGCTGAATGTATCGAAAATCAATATGTTGAAAATCGACATGGTTTACAAATAACTGAAACAGAAACTAATAAAAATCAACAACACGGTCAGACGGATGCTCAGGCTCAAAATGTTGTTGTTTTATCTTCGACAGATGAAAAAACCAATACGCCGGATCATGTTCAAGCGTCCACAACGGTTATTCAATGTGAAGACACACCCGATAACCTTATCTATCCCGAAAACCTTGATAAGGCACAGCGCAAGTCATGCAAAAGGGCGTTAAAAAGGCTCAAAAACCCCGATTTAAGCCAAGATGTGTTATTCGCCTTAGCGTATGCCATGACCAGCCAACAAATCCGCTCAGTGCCCGCTTATTTGAATAGTCTGGTTAACTCAGCCAATGACGGCACATTCACGCCAGTCAGTGCCAACGGTAAACCAGATCAGCAGTCAAAACCCATAATCCCAATATGGAAGCCGCCGGTTTCTAATCCAAGCTCGCCTGAAGTGGCTAGTGGACACCTTAAAAGCATCAAAGACCTTTTGAGAGGCATTCAGCGATAAGGTATTAGCCAGGCTTAGGGACAACACTTTGGCGGGCTACTGAAATTCAGTAGTCCATCCATAGCCGAATCACTTGGCTGGTTGGCAACTGCCAATCAAATAGAAAAAACTTGGAAACTGTACTTTATAAGACTATGAAATATTTATCTGAATGACAAAATGACTTGCTCATTGTATTTACATTATGTAAATATATCCCATGCGATACACATGGAACAAAGATAAAAACCTAAACAACATCAAATTGCATAAGATTGCCTTTGAAGATGCGAAGCGTGTTTTTGAAGGCGCAACGGTTGAACAAGTGGACAATCGTTTCGATTATGGAGAAACCAGAATCTATGCGATTGGTCTTGTTGAAAACTTAGAAATTACGGTCATTTACACCGACCGGGACGATGATGAACGACGGATTATCTCAGCTTGGAGATCAGAACCCCATGAAAGACGCTACTACTGGCAAAACATTGGAACCTAAATTGACCACCGATTGGGAAGCTTTGCGTACTATGGGCAATCCTGACATCCATGCCGGAATTGAGGCAGACCCAGACGCACAGGTGACGGATGAAGATTTTTGGAAAGGGGCTAAGGTTGTTTATCCTAAACCTAAACAACCCATAACAGTCCGCCTCGATGCCGACCTGTTGGCGTGGTTTAGACAGCAGAGCGGTTATCAAACCCGTATCAATGCCATTCTACGCGCTTACATGAAAGCCCATGAGGGCAATCCAACCCTTGATTAAGCCATGTTCTTTGCACAAAAAAACCGCCCCCAGTTTCCCAAGGGCGGTTTTGATTACATCGTGTTACGTAGGGTACAAACAGCGTATGCCCTATCCTGCATTGGGCAAAAAAATCGCCCGCTTCGCGGGAAAGCCAATAGTTAAATAGTTAAATAGTTAAATAGTTAAAAGGCCCGCACAGCACGCACTCTGAGTGTGTCGTACTTACTGGGGTAGTTGTACTGACTGCCATCGCCAAAGTACTGAATCCAAGCGCTGAGGTTAATGATCTCGGACGAACTCCAGTACCACGCGGAGGCAAAACCCCCAACATTGGTTAATGGTGCAGCAGCCCCCTGTCCGATAGATAAATACATCCTATTCAGTTCATCTTTCGACGGCAAGTACCAATCGGTAAAACCGTTTAAACTGTAGCTGGCGGCAATATAAGCCGCTGTTCCGGCTCCACACTGCGAATTAATAGCCATTGTATTGGCCTTGCCCGTGCCTACTGCAGTACCGGTAGCACCCACAATACGACCAGAACAGCCCCATTGAATTCCAGTTGATTGATCAACCGGTGCGGCTTCCAGTCCGTGCAGGCCAGTCGAATCGCTGAGATAGAAGACTTTACCACCGGCGGGACCGGTGTCTCCTATTGCTAGAGGACAGAAGGAACTCCAATTGGGCACCCCATTACAAATTGTTAAAGTTGATTTATTTGTACCTTTTGCAATATTAATCCAAGCAGAACCATCCCAATATTGCATGTCACCTGCGGCATGACCAACCGGCATTGCGCCTTGTGGCCCAGGTACGCCTTGATCACCTTTTGCGCCGGTATCACCTTTGGATCCTGGCGCGCCTTGAGCCCCATTAGTACCTGGCAAACCCGTTTGTCCCTGAACCCCAGGATCACCTTTTGGGCCTTGTAGACCGGTATCACCTTTCGCGCCCGCCGGCCCTTTCAAAACAATGTCGATATACGCCGGATGGCTGGTTTGGATGGCCTCTTTGCTGTCTAGGGTCAGGTCAGCCGTGTCGACAGGTCCGAGGGCAAGACCCTTGTTTGAAGCGGGTGCATCATCAACCCAGTCCATCACCAAGCCGGTGACATCGACGGCAAAATAACTGTTGTTGCGGTTGATGTGGGTACTGGGTGTGAGAGGTGCATCAGTCGTTGGTGCTGGGCTGACGGCGGCATTTTCATTCCATGCGTCAGTAATCTTGCTGGCCTGTATATGGCCTGGTGTCGTTACGGTTTTTACATAAAACACCAGGGTTGCTTTGGCTATATCAGTCCCAATAACCCCGTCAGGCAAGGCCGACAAGTTAAATTTCAACAGCCCCTTACTGGTGGGCTTGACGTTGATGGCGCTCGCCGCTCCGGCATTGGTGGCGGCAACATGGCTGTCGGCGGCAATTGGCGCAACGACGGCATGGGCGGCCAATGGGCTTAAACTGGCAAGCAGGATGGCGGCATGGAGGGGTTTTCTGGTCATTTTCATGTGTGTACCCAATTGTTTTTAGTCTTTAGTGATTGTGGGGTGAATGGTGCAATGGGTGGTTTAGGTCACCCAACCGTATTAAGGCTGAACCGTTATGCAAGGAAATTGGCTTTCTTGCGTGTTATTGAAGCCAAGGCCACCATACCTATCAGCATCAATGTGAACGAATCGGGTAAGGGCACAACGGACGTTTGTTGGGCATCGACATTCAGGATGTCTACTGCCCAATGGCCACTCCCCCCGCCCCCGTTTAAAGTAAAGGGGCTCAGGCCAACAGACATCAAGCCTAAATCGGCGGCAAAGCCATCCGATAAATTGCCCAACGCAGTGTTGTCAAATTGTGTCAATGCCAAGACGTATTCACCTGCCAGCAACGTGCCATAAGGGTTGGGTGAGGTGTTTGATATGACCGCCTCATCGCCATTGTTCTTATTGAGCGTGCCAAACACCCACTCGCCTGTGTTTTTGTTGAACAATGCCAGATACGGATCAAAGCCACCCCCGTCTATCCAATTACCAGCGGCATTGGTGCCGCCATTGAGTGACAGTGTCTTGATGATGACCGTTGTCGAATCCGCCGCAATGGAGAAGTCGAGATACTCCACCTCATTCTCATTGTCACGGGAAAAGTTGCCGGTGAAACTTAAATTGGCGGCCATAACTGACGGACTACCCAAAACGAGTAGTGCGAGTGTGGCTGCTGTAAGAAAATGTTTTGCCGTCATGGGCATTACCTTGTATCGGAACTTGAATCGATTGATGGGGATAACTAAACCGTTGTATTTATTATAATTGCGTGGATTCAACTCCGAAGTGCAATCGAAAATACTCGGATTGAAAGAAGGCTAGCTGCTATAGTTCTCAGCTTTTTTCAATCCGACCAAAGACGAGAAGCGCATGAGAAACTACAAACAGCTAAACCAAGGACAAAGATACCAGATTGA
>CANNKH010000221.1 GCA_947504985.1 Methylococcaceae bacterium
AGGAGTTGCTATTTTAGCGAAAGATTTTTCCTGGCTCCTGCTCGAAAAATCATCAAAAACTACGCGACCGCGAATGCCCCGATTCATTCTGCTTCACTCGCTGTACACCCAACAAGGGGTGCACAGCGAGTGAAGCAATGACTTTACGCCATTTCGTAAAGCCTGCATTTTCACTACGCAAAAGACGCTCCGTGAAAACACATGCACTATGGCTATCGGGGACTAAAAATCTTCACTCCGCTAACGCTCCGTTTCCACGATTTCAGCGGACGAAGGCTTCAGTCACGAAATCGTCAACTTAAGCAAAGGTCAGCGAGTTAATGGAGCTTACCATGTGCAGAATGTTAACGCTTATCACAGTCGATTTAATAAGTGGTTAGAGCGTTTTCATGGTGTGGCGACAAAATATTTACCAAACTATCTAGGCTGGCGAAGAGCTTTTGAACAATGCCGCCAACTCGCACCAGAAACGATACTCAATGCTGCTCTGGGGAATTTTTAACATTTAACAGTGACATAGCCTTATTTTTTACTCTATGCTAGTATAATACAATTTTAATACCATTGTGAACAAATGAGAGCCACCATTAAATCAGATTTAGAAGCAGCGTTATTACTCTGTAAAGGCGCATTTTTATCAGCAGCGGGCTTTAGTCTACTCATTAATTTTTTAATGATCGTCCCCTCCATCTACATGCTACAGGTCTATGATCGCGTGGTGTCTACAGGTAATAAATCGACCTTACTGATGCTGACGCTCATCGTGGTCGTGTTATTTATCACCATGGCCGCTTTAGAGTGGGTGCGTTCACAAATTTTAGTTAAAGTCAGTAGTCGTTTAGAGCTTTTACTTAATCAACGTTTATTTAAAATAGCTTTTAAACAATCACTTTATTCAGGTGGTCAGCGTGCCACTACGCAACCGCTGGATGATTTAACTGGGTTACGTCAATTTCTGACGGGTAATGGGTTATTTGCATTTTTTGATGCGCCGTGGATGCCTATTTATTTGGGTATGCTGTTCTTGTTTCATCCTTGGTATGGCTGGTTTTCAGTATTCACCGGCATATTGTTGTGTATTGTTGCGGCCGCCACAGAAAAAGCTACGACTAAAATACTTAGCGAAGCCAATAATGTTGCCATGCAAACCCGTGGCGCTTTAGGTAGAAATTTACGTAATGCCGAAGTTATCGAGTCTATGGGTATGCTCGACAGAATCAGAGAGCGTTGGATGGTAGGCGCCCTTAAGGTTTTAGAACTACAAGCTATTGCCAGTTCACGCGCCGGTTTATTAACGGCCTTGTCTAAGGTTATTAGAATGTCTTCGCAATCACTGATTTTAGGCTTGGGGGCTTATTTAGTGATTGAGCGTGAAATCTCACCGGGCTTAATGATTGCTGGCTCTATTTTAATGGGCAGAGCCCTCGCGCCTATTGATATGATTATCGGTACTTGGAAAGGCTTTATTGGTGCTAGAGACCAATATGCCAGACTTAATGAGCTACTGAGACAAATTCCAGCCGACAAGGAGCATATGTTATTGCCTGATCCTGAAGGCCGTATTCAATTAGAAAATGCTGTGGTGGTTCCCCCTGGCGGTAAAGTCGCGGTTCTTAAAGGTATTAATATCAGCATAGACAAGGGTGATATTGTCGGTGTGATTGGACCTAGTGGCGCTGGTAAATCTACTTTAGCGAGAGCGGTCTTAGGTATTTGGCCTACTGCCAATGGAGCTATTCGACTGGATGGCGCTGAAGTGTTTAATTGGGATAGGGAGCATTTAGGTCAATTTATCGGCTATCTGCCCCAAGATATTGAGCTGTTCGAAGGCACTATCGGCGAAAACATTGCCCGCTTTGGCAATATTGATCCCGAGCAAGTGGTAGAGGCCGCTAAAATGGCTGATGTCCATGATTTGATCTTAAGGTTGCCCGAAGGATATGATACTGTAATTGGTATTACCGGCGGTAATCTCTCCGGTGGACAGCGTCAGCGTATTGGTTTGGCAAGAGCTCTCTACGGGAGTCCGGTGCTGGTGGTGCTAGATGAGCCCAATTCTAATTTGGATGAACTAGGTGAAGCTGCGCTGGAAAAAGCCTTGGTTAAACTTAAAGAAAAGAAATCAACGGTAATGATCATCACGCATCGTAATAGTGTGCTGTCAAAAGTAGATAAGCTTTTGGTACTTAACGATGGCTTACTCTCCGTTTATGGGCCTAAAGACCAAGTTATTGCGCATTTACAGCAACAACAGCAACCAGTGGCGACTCCTCCCGTGCAACCTAAAAGCGCTTAAAGCATTATGATAGATAAAACTTCAGAAAATAATAACGTACCGGCCTTAAGTACTAACGACAAGCCGATACGTAGTATCGGTATGCTCATTGTATTAGCTACTTTTTGTGTTTTTGGACTTTGGGCGGCCTTTGCTCCTATTGATAGTTCTGCCTTGGCCTCTGGTGTGCTGGTGGTCAAGGCCTATAAAAAAACCGTACAACATCTAGACGGCGGCATAGTTGCTAAAATTCTTACCAAAGATGGTGATCTTGTTCAAGAAGGCCAAACGCTGCTCATATTGGATGATGCGCAAATTAAAGCACAATTAGAGATATCATTAGGACAAAATATCACTTTAGCCGCTCAAGTGGCACGGTTAAGTGCAGAAAGAGATCAGTTGAAAAAAATTGAGTTTCCTGCACTGCTTAACGATCCTGAAAATGCCAGAACCGTAGAAGCTAAAATAGCAGAGACTCATATTTTTAATTCTCATAAAAGCTCACATGAAGGACAAATCGGCGTACTCAATCAACGTGTCAGCCAAATTTCTAGCAAAATAAATGGCTTGCAAAGCCAGATAGCCAGCAAAAAGCAATTAGTTGGTTCTTACTCGGAAGAAATAAAAGATCTAAAAGAATTATTAGCCGAAGGTTTTGCCGATAAGCAGCGCTTGCGTGAATTGGAGCGTAATCATGCTATACAAACTGGTGATATTGCACAGTTCGAAGCTGAAATTGCCACTAATCAAATGCTGATTAGTGAAACGCGCTTACAAATTTTACAAATACAAAAACAATTTCAAGAAGAAGTAGTCAGTAAGCTCAGTGAGGCTCAGGCGCAACTTAATGATGCTCAGCAACGAGTGGCCGCAAGCAGAGACAAGCTGGATCGCATCGTTATTAAAGCACCTGCAAGTGGTATGGTCTTAGGTCTAGCGACTCATACCGAAAATGGTGTGATTACACCAGGACGCCCGATTTTGGATATCGTACCTCAAGGTGCTGAACTCATCATAGAAGCCCAGGTGTCACCTATGGACATTGATAGGGTTGTGGTAGGCTTGCAAGCAGAAATACGTTTTAGTGCCTTTAAACAGTCTCAAACGCCAAAAATGGAAGGTAAGGTCATTAGTCTATCGCCTGATCGTATTACCGATGAACGTACTGGCAATGCTTATTATCTGGCCAAAGTTGAAGTAACTCCTAAAAGTCTTAAAAATCTAGGTGACTTACAATTATTGCCAGGCATGCCTGCCGAAGTGCTTATAAATACCGGTGAAAGAACTTTATTTAGATACTTAGCACAACCTGCTAGTAATTTCTTTGCCCGTTCATTTATAGAAGATTAAGCCGCTATGACGCTATTTAAATACGGACTATTAGTTTTGGCCATAACTTGCGCACCCAGTGTGCAAGCCGATGATCTATTATTTATTTACCAGCAAGCCTTAGGCGCTGATCCCAATTCCAGAAGTGCTGAAGAGAAAGCTGGTATAGGCTCGGCACAAAAGGGCCAAGCCTTGGGGCAAATGTTACCGCAGATAGCACTATCAGGTAACTGGTCTACGAACAGATATACTCAGACACATCCTGCAACTAAAGCAGCTGATGGAGGACCCGATACCATCAGTAATTATCCAGGTACCCGTTATTATCTATCGTTGAATCAATCGCTCATGGACTTTGCTAAGTTTTGGGCATGGCGCCAAGCAACTAAAGTCGAGGATCAATATGCGACTGAGGCTATAGAAGCGCACAATCAATTGATGTTTAATGTGGTCGATCGGTATTTTAGTGAACTACAAGCCGAAGACGAGTTATATTTTGCTCAGTCCGAAAAATTAGCCACAGAAAAAAAGCTTGAGCAAATACAAAAGCAATATGCCAAACAGTTATTAAAAATAACTGATCTTTATGCGATGGAAGCCCGGTTAGATCAGCTTAAAGCCGTTGAGATTGTTGCAGAAAGCAAGCGTGTTACCGCTCAGGCGGGTCTAAGTGAATTGACCGGTAGCGCATCGGCTAGGCTTAGTAAACTGAGGGATAGCGTTGATTACCCAGAAATTCAAGGTGATTTAAAGCAATGGTTAGACATGGCGCAAAGCCAAAATCCGGCCATTGCTGCCAAGCAAAAAGCCATTGTTGCCGCTGAAACCAATGTAACGGCGCAAAAAGCTAAGCATTTACCCACCGCTGATTTACAGCTTAATTATTATAATACCAATACCGGTTACCAAAGTAGTCAGCAAGCACCTTTTGAGGTACAAACGGCGGCGATTAACGTTAATGTACCGATATTTTCAGGCGGCATCACGACTCATCAGATATCCGAGGCACGTTTTCGTTTACAAATGAGTAAAAACGATAATGAAGCCACGGTGCGCAGTATTACTAAAGAAACCAGTGATGCTTTTTTAAGCACTAATGCCGCAACGCATAGCATTAAGGCTTCGCAAAGAGCCTTAGAGTCGACCCGTAAATCACGAGAAGCTATGGAGAAAGGTTATCAATTAGGCGTTGTGACCATTAGCGACCTGATTAGAGCTCAAGAAGATGAGTTTTCAGCTAAAAAAGACTTTGCTCTGGCAAAATATAACTACATTAAAAACCGTATCCGCTTTATGCATGCCATAGGCTCTATCGGTGAAGAAAATCTACATGAAGTGAATAACTGGTTAGAGACTAAAAGCCAATAAAGTAGGTCTGGAGTAAAACAGCTTCAGCTGTTTTAAAAAGTAATAGCTGAAGCTATTACATTCGAAACCTTACATTTCCTGCCCCCATATA
>CANNKH010000222.1 GCA_947504985.1 Methylococcaceae bacterium
AAGTCACTTTGCGTAACTGGCGCTGGGCAAAACCGGCGCTTGCCGATACAGGTAATGCACTATGTTAAGTTTTATTACCAAACCGCGCATTCGCGGCGGTGTTCATGCCGAAGAGCATAAAGCCATCACTGCCACGCAGTCGATTATCACAACGTTCCCGTTGCCAGCACGGCTCTATATCCCGTTGCAACAGCATGTTGGCAAGCCTGCCGAGCCATTAATCAGAGTCGGCGAACAGGTATTGAAAGGTCAGTTATTGGCTTATAGCCAAGGATTGATTTCCGCGCCGGTACATGCACCAAGTTCGGGCGTTATTCTCGATGTCAATGACTATCCTGCACCACATCCTTCCGCGTTGCCGATTCGCATGATCGTTCTGGAAACCGATGGCAAAGAAGAATGGCTGGCAACAGTACCGGTGAGTGATCCCTTCCAGTTAGACCCAGAAGCGATTAGTTTGCGTGTCGGTGCGGCCGGTATTGTCGGCTTGGGCGGCGCGACGTTTCCTACCGCCGTCAAACTCAATATGGGGCGCGAGAACCGTATCGACACGTTGATTATCAATGGTGCGGAATGCGAGCCATATTTAAGCTGCGATGATCGGCAAATGCAGGAGCGTAGTGATCAGATTATCGATGGCGTGCGTTTGATGTTGCATGGTATGGCAACAGGTCATGCCGTGGTGGCGATTGAGGATAATAAGCCACAAGCTTTTTTCGCTATGCAAGCAGCGGCACGGCCTTATCCCAGTATTAATGTGATACAAATTCCTACCCGTTACCCAATGGGTTGGGATCGACAATTAATCCGCTATGTAACCGGTCGGGAAGTGCCCGTGGGTTGCCGTTCCTCAGAAATTGGGGTGACGATTCATAATGTCGGTACCGCTTACGCCACGCATAAAGCCATACGCTATGGACAGCCGCTAGTCAGTCGTGTGATTACCGTGTCGGGTGGTGCGGTAGGTCGTCCGATGAATGTTGAAGTGCCATTAGGGACGTTAATCGCTGAGCTGTTTGCTTTTTGTGAAGTTAATGCCGCACAAACGGCGCGTATTGTGATGGGGGGGCCGATGATGGGCGATTCGCTACCCCATACCGGTTTACCCACCGTTAAAGCGACCAGCGGCATTTTAGCCTTAACGCAAAGTGAGCTTAAAAACACTGATGAACAACCCTGTATCCGTTGCGCGAGTTGCGTTAGTGTTTGTCCGGCGGGTTTACGGCCTTTGGATATGGCAAACAATATCCGTGTTAATCAACTCGATGCAGCGGTTGATATTGGTCTGAAAGATTGCATTAGTTGCGGCTGCTGTTCGTATATTTGCCCGTCCAATATTCCGCTAGTGCAGTATTTTAAATATGCCACTGGCGAAGTCGCCGCCAGACAACAAGCCCAGCACAAGTCCGAACAAACCAAACGCCTGATCGACACCCGCAACGCCCGTCTGGCACGTATTGCCCAGCAACAACATGAAGAAGAACAGGCGCGTGTCGCCGCTAAGTTGGAACGCGAACGGCTTAAGGCCGAACAAGAGGCTACGGCATGATTATTCACAGCAAGCCCAGCAGTGGCGCACACGTTGGCGCGAACAGAAGCGTCAGCCAAATCATGTGGCAAGTCATGCTGGCATTATCGCCCGCAACAGTTTTTGGGCTGTGGTGTTTTGGTTGGCCCGCCATTAATTTGTTTGTCATCACCGTTGGCTCGGCCATTTTGTTTGAAGCCCTCTGCATCCAATTGAAAGGACGGCCAGTAAAGCCGGTCATTATGGACGGTTCGGCGTTATTGACCGGCTGGTTGTTGGCGATGACCTTGCCGCCGTGGGCACCCTGGTGGATCGGTGTGGTCGGTTCAGGTTTGGCAATCGTGTTGGGCAAACAAGTTTATGGCGGTTTGGGGCAGAACCTGTTTAATCCGGCAATGTTGGCACGGGTTGCCCTGCTGATTTCCTTTCCCGTCGAAATGACCACTTGGGCAAATATCTCCCCCTTGTTTTTTGGCGATTCGCCAGGACTGGCGGAAAGTTGGCGCATCACTTTTGCAGGGCTGGCAAGCCTTGATGCGTATACGGGCGCGACCACGCTGGGTACGATCAAAACTGAATTTTCACAAAACCGCTTATTGCCGGACATTTTAAAAGACTATTCTGTTGTGCTGGATTTTATTGGTTGGACACGCGGCAGTTTAAGCGAATCCTCAACGCTGTTTTTAGGTTTGGGCGGCATTTGGCTGATCCGTGAAAAGATTATCCAATGGCAAATCCCAGTGTCTTTATTAGTCACGGTCGCGCTGTTATCCGGTTTGTTCCACAGTATTGACGGGGCACATTACGTCAGCCCATTCGTGCATTTAAATTCCGGCGCGATCATGTGCGTGGCGTTTTTTATCGCCACCGATTATGTGACTTCGCCGAATACGGCAACCGGACAACTGGTGTTCGGTGCGAGTTGCGGGTTACTGATTTTTGTTATCCGCACGTGGGGCGCGTATCCCGAAGGGGCTGGTTTTGCGGTATTGCTGATGAATTCGGCGACACCATTAATTGACCACTACATCCGGCCTCGGATTTATGGGCGGGACCGTCAGGGTAAGCCGTTGGAGATACCAAAGCCTTGACCCGCACCCGTCCAAGCTGGAGCGGTCTATCTACTGATTGGAGTTCGCTATGAAACTTGACCCTGCCACCATCGGACACCTAAAAGCCCAAGCCCGCCATTATTTCGAGTGGCTAAAGCGTTGGCTAGACCCCGCCAATTTAGCTAGGCTTCGCCCCAAGTTGGAGTTTCAAACTGGCGTGTTGGCGGGTTTTGCCCTGCTTGCCAGTGTGTTATTGGGTGTGACCAATTGCAGCACTGAAGGCACTATCCGACAACGGCTGAATGATGATTTGCTGCATTCGTTGGCGGAAGTCGTGCCTAATGGGCTGCATGATAACGATATGCTACAAGACACCTTAACTGTCCCTTCCGCCGACTACAACATCGCCGCCAACGAAACGCTGGTTTATCTCGCCAAAAAATCCGGCAAAGTCACCGCCGTGTGTTTTAAATTTACCGCACCGGATGGCTATTCCGGCGCGATTAATATGATTATGGGCATCGATCGTGATGGCGCTATTTTGGGGGTGCGGGTACTTAGCCACAAAGAAACGCCGGGGCTAGGCGATAAAATTGAAGTTGCCAAATCGAACTGGATTTTAAATTTTGTCGGTCGCTCGCTGGACAATTTAACCCCTTCGCAATGGGCGGTGAAAAAGGATGGCGGCGAGTTTGACCAATTTGCAGGGGCGACCATCACCCCGCGTAAATCGGTGCAAGCTATTTATCGTGGCTTGCAATTATTCAAAGCGCATCAAACCGAACTCATTAAACCTTGAGGATACCGCTATGTTTTTATCAACAACTTACCGAAAAATCGCCGGTGATGGTTTATGGAACAACAACATCGTGTTCGGGCAAAACCTGGCGCTGTGTCCCTTACTGGCGGTTACTGGAACCGCCACCAACGGCTTAGGGATGGGATTAGCGACGCTGGTGGTGATTACCGCGTCCAACGGGCTCATCTCAGTCGCTCGCCATTTAATTCCCAGTGAAATTCGTATTCCTATTTTTGTGCTACTGATTGCCGCGCTGGTGACTTTAGTTGATATTTTAATGAATGCTTGGGCACACGAACTTTACAAGGTGCTGGGGTTATTCATCGCCTTAATCGTTACCAACTGCGCCTTATTAGGTCGCGCCGAAGCGTTTGCCTCTAAACAGCCCGTTAAAGAGGCGTTGTGGGATGGCTTGATGATGGGTTTGGGCTTTACGCTGGTTTTGGTCGCCTTAGGTGCGGCACGCGAGATCAGTTCAACAGGCACCTTATTCGCCAATGCTTCATTACTGTTGGGCGAGTCGTTCCGGTTTTTGGAAGTCACTATTATCCCCAACTACAAAGGCTTTTTATTGATGGCACTGCCGCCCGGTGGCTTTATCATGCTGGCTTTTTTGATTGTCGGTAAACGCCTGATTGACCAAAAACTCACTCAAATCAAAGTTCAGCGCGTGGTATTAAACGCAGCAGTCACCGAATAAGCTAGGAATGGGCATGAAATAACTTCGGCAATAATGACTGCCAGTCCTTTGAGGACTGGCAGTCATAGCACACACAACAAAGGAGAATAATCATGAACGTCGGCGTATGTTATGCAGAAGTTGATCGACAATTGTGGATGCGTCTGGAAGTACCCGATGACAGCACCGTAGAAGAAGCCATTAATTTATCAGGCGTGTTGAAGCTTTATCCAGAAATCAATCTCGCCACCCAAAAAGTCGGTATTTTTGGCAAAATTGCCGCGCTGAATGCTCAGGTGAAAGACGGTGACCGAGTGGAAATTTATCGCCCTATTACCGCTGATCCCCAGCAAGTTCAGCGGCGTAGGCGTTAAAGTAGGGCGGCTAAACGGGCAGGGTAGTTGAATAAGCATAAGCGCGGTAGAATCATCCGCTTTTCGACTAGACTGCTGTATTTACCCCCAACATGCTCAACAAAGAAAAGCTCAATAACTTAGCCCAAGAGATTTGGAAATCTGCCGAAAGCCTACGCGGTAAATTTAAAGCCTACGACTATCAAAACATCGTCTTGCCGATGATAACTATCCGCCGAATTGAATGCGTGTTGCAAACTTGGCGCGACCAAGAACAAGCCGATATCGAGCAAAAATTTCCCAATGATACCAAGGCTCAAATTCAAGAACGCCTGAAAAAAATGGAGAAACGTTTTCGTTTTTGGAATGCCAGTGATTGGACATTAAACAAATTACACCAAGAAGCCCCGCAACTATTAGAAGACAACCTCCGCGATTATCTCAAAGCCTTCTCGCCCAATATTGCTAGTATCATCGACCATTTCAATTTCAGAGAAACTATTGGCAAACTGAAAAAAAGCGGGCGACTGAACACGATTGTTGAACAATACGCCAACCAAGACTTAAGCCTAGAGCGGCTATCCAACCTGGAAATGGGTTATGTTTACGAAGAACTGTTACGGCGGTTTTCGGAGCAAAGCGG
>CANNKH010000223.1 GCA_947504985.1 Methylococcaceae bacterium
ATACTTCAACGTCATTGATAGTCACAAAACCTAGCTTGGAGTCATCAATATCACGCTGCAAAATTAACGATAATTCTTTTTGCATTTGCGATGAAACACGAGCATTTCGCCCAAATTCTTTTGCCATAAAACTTACAATATCCGTTTAACTTCTGTGCGTTCAAATACTTCGATTTGATCGCCGGCTTGGACATCGTTGTAATTTTTTACACCGATACCACAATCCATACCCATTTTAACTTCAGCAACATCATCCTTGTAACGACGTAATGACTCAAGCTGCCCTTCAAAAATAACCACGTTGTCACGTAATACGCGAATCGGCAGATTTCTTTTGACATAGCCATCTATTACCATACAACCGGCAATTGCACCAAATTTAGGTGAGCGGAAAACATCACGAACTTCAGCAAGTCCGACAATACTTTCTTTAATTTCCGGCGCCAACATGCCGCTGATGGATTTTTTAACTTCATCAATGGCGTCGTAAATAACACTGTAATAATGTAAATCAATGCCTTTTTCTTCAATCAGCTTTCGTGCTGTCGCGTCTGCCCTGACATTAAAGCCCATCAAAATAGCGCCTGATGCCAATGCCAGATTGGCATCACCTTCATTGATACCGCCTACGCCACCAAAAATAACTTTTACTTCAACTTCGTCATTCGATAGCGCCACCAGTGAGCCGCGCAAGGCTTCCAAACTACCTTGAACATCTGTTTTTATGACTAGATTGACACAGGCTAATTCTCCACTGGTCATTTTAGAGAAGACTTCATCAAGTTTTGATGCTTGTTGCGCCGCATGGCGGTTAAATTTCTTACGATCTTCTCGGTGTTTAGCAAGTTCTTTAGCAACACGTTCATTTTGTACAACGAGAAATTCATCACCAGCAAAGGGCGTACCCGAAAGGCCTAAAATTTCAACCGGTGCGCAAGGACCTGCCTCTTTAATAGCCTTACCGTTTTCGTTAAACATCGCTCTAACGCGACCATATTCATGTCCACACAGCACCATTTGACCGTTCTCTAAAGTACCTTTTTGAATCAGTACGGTAGCAACTGCACCACGACCTTTATCCAATCTTGATTCAATAACAATACCTGATGCGGCTCCCTCAACTGGAGCGGTTAATTCCAAAATTTCAGTCTGGACAATCAGTGCTTCGATTAAATCATCAATACCTTCGCCGGTTTTTGCAGAAATTTTAAGAAACTGGACATCGCCGCCCCATTCTTCTGCCAATACATTAATCGTTGAGAGCTCTTGCATTACCTTGTCAGGGTTTGCATCGGGCTTATCGATTTTATTCATTGCGACAATAATGGGTACATTAGCCGCTCTTGCGTGCTCGACTGCTTCTTTGGTTTGCGGCATCACACCGTCATCGGCGGCAACAACCACAATCACGACATCAGTCACATCCGCACCACGAGCACGCATGGCGGTAAATGCAGCATGACCCGGAGTATCTAAAAACGTTACTGAGCCATGATCAGTTTTTACCTGATACGCGCCGATATGTTGGGTAATACCACCCGCTTCGCCAGCAGCAACCCGAGTTTTACGGATATAATCCAATAGCGAGGTTTTACCATGATCGACATGTCCCATGATAGTGACAATCGGAGCGCGTGGCAACGCAACGCGGTTATCGTCTTCAGTAACTTCAGCAAGCATTTCCTGTTCAAGATCGTCATCGCTCTGCATAATGGCTTTGTGGCCCATTTCTTCAACCAGAATAACCGCCGTTTCCTGATCGATACTCTGGTTAATTGTCGCCATGATGCCTAGCTTCATCAAATGCTTAATAACCATTGCGGCCTTGACATTCATTTTTTGCGCAAGATCAGAAACAATGACCATTTCTGGAATAGTGACATCATAAATGATCGGAGCCATCGGCATTTCAAACTGATGTTTGCTATCAGATTGCACCGTCGTGGCGCGCTGAGTTTGCTTACCTTTTTTCTTGCCTTTCTTGGCCGCTTTACCAAAAACTCGTTGCGTACCTTCTTCCGGCTTTTTTTTGTGCAACTGTTCTTGCTTAACGGCAGCCTGTTGCCTTACCTTGTCGGCATTTTTCTTAATGGACTCTTCGAGACGACGTTCTTTTTCCTGCTGTTTTTTCCGAACTTCTTCCGACTCTTTCGCTTTAATCGGCTTATCTTGCTTTATTTTCTTATCTTCTTTAACGATTATCGTTGCAAATTTCTCTTCAGGTTCTAATTCCAGCTCAGACAGAACATCCAGATCCGCTTTTTCAGTCAATCCGATACTTGTTTCAACAGCCTCGACCTTAGTTTCTTCATGAGCTTTTGTCTCGGTCACAAGCTTTGTTTCAACTTGTTCGACCGCAACAATTAAAGATTCAGCATGAATAGGCGCTTCTGCAACCTGAACAATTTCACTTTCCAATATTGGTTTTTGTAATTCAGGCAGGCTAGGCTTAGCTGGTTCGACAACTTTCTGTTCTTCAGCTTCAGGACGCTTGATATAGGTTTTCTTTTTGCGCACCTCGACGCTGATGGTTTTCGTGGAACTGCCCGGAACACTCGCCTGTTTTATTTCCATCACTTTTCTGCGCTCCAGCGTTACCCGCTTAGGGGCATTACCAGATTCGTTTTCCGCTTTTCCATGGCGTTTGCGCAAGTGTCCTAACAATTGCATTTTTTCGTCTTCACTAATCACATCATCAGCGCTGCTGGCAGATAACCCTGCTTCTTTCAGCTGCACTAATAATCGTTCCAATGGAATTTTTACCACATCAGCCAACTGCCGTACTGTTTTATCGCTCATATACTACCCCTTCTTTCGTCATGCGCCTTAAGCAAACCAAGGCTCACGCGCCTTCATAATCAACTTTGCCGCCCGGTCTTCATTGATACCTGGAAGATTTAACAAATCATCCACCGATTGCTCCGCCAAATCATCCATTGTGATGATTCCCTGATTTGCTAGCGCATAAGCCAAATCCTCTTCCATGCCTTCCATATCCAATAGATCCTGTGCCGGATGAGCTGTTTCCATTATTTCTTCGGCGGCAATAGCGCTGATCAACAAAGCATCTTTAGCTCGGCTCCTCAGTTCATGAACCAGTTCCTCATCAAAGCCTTCGATTTCCAACATCTCACTGACGGGTACATAAGCAATTTCTTCAACGGTATTAAAGCCTACTTCTGCCAAGATTAATGCAATCTCTTCATCGACGTCCAACTGATCAATAAACAGCTGTTTCACCTTCAATGTTTCAGCTTCGCTGCTAAGCGTCGCTTTTGACGCGTCAATAACATTGAGCTCCCAACCGGTCAGCTGTGATGCCAAACGTACATTTTGTCCACCACGACCAATCGCTTGCGACAAATTATCTGAACTTACCGCCAAATCCATACTGTGTTTATCTTCATCGACAATAATGGATTGAATTTCTGCCGGGGACATCGCATTAATAACAAATTGTGCTTCGCTTGGATTCCAAAGAATAATATCGACACGCTCACCAGCTAATTCATTAGTCACTGATTGCACTCGCGCACCTCTCATGCCTACACAGGAGCCGACAGGATCGAGGCGCGGATCATTACTTTTTACCGCTAGTTTTGCCCGAGAACCTGGGTCACGTGCGGCTGCCATGACAGAAATCAGACCCTCCCCTACTTCAGGCACCTCAAGACGAAACAGTGCAATCAGCAATTCTGGCGCCGTGCGGCTAACAAACAACTGCGGGCCGCGGGGTTCCAAACGAACATCTTTTAAATAGCCTCGAATTCGGTCGCCTATGCGTATAGCTTCACGGGGAATCATATCTTCCCTCGCTATATAAGCTTCAACATGCCCCCCTAAATCAAGATACACACTGCCTTTTTCAATACGTTTGACAATACCTGTAACCAAGTCACCAACGCGCGACTTGTAAGCATCAACAATTTTTTTACGCTCAGCTTCCCTGACTTTTTGGATAATAGCTTGCTTGGCATGCTGTGCTGCAATACGTCCGAAATCAACAGATTCAATCTCTTCTTCTATTAATTCACCTACTTTGGCATCTGGATTATCAAGCTGCGCTACTTCCAAAAGCACTTGCGTCGTTGGAAATTCAACATCCCCAAGGCAAGAAGAATTAGGCGCAACGACCTCCCACTGCCGATAAGTCTTATAGTCACCGGTTTTTCTATTAATCTCAACGCGTGCCTTGATTTGATTGACGTGACGCTTGACAGTAGCCGATTCCAGCGCAGATTCTATCGCTTGAAAAACTATTTCCTTGTCAATTTCCTTTTCATTGGAAAAAACTTCCACTACCAACAGAATTTCTTTATTTGCCACTTCGAGCTCCTTTTTCGATGCTTATAAATTGAACTCTGGTACCAATCGTGCTTTACTCATCGCACTAAATGGTACCTCATAACTCTGATCCGCTTCTTTCAGCGTAATAATATCCCCATCAACTTTTTCAATCAGCCCTTTAATCTTTTTGCGACCAGAAACTGGCATAAATAAATTAATCAATACCGTGCTACCAATGAAACGCTCAAACTGACTTATTTTATAAAAAGGCCGATCTTCACCCGGCGAAGAAATTTCCAGCTGATAGTTACCAGGGATGGGATCCTCAACATCCAGCACACCACTGATCTGATGACTCACTTTGGTGCAATCATCAACCAAAATACCGCTTTCAGCATCAATATAAATTCTTAATAACCCATGTTTGGGGTGCGGATTATAGTCAATACCAACACATTCATAACCCAAGCCTTCAACAACCGGCTCGATCAAATTGACCAAATGCTCAGGTGCCTGCTTCATTGTTTCCTCGCATACTTACGCACAAAAAAAAAGAGCCAAAGGCTCTTCCATTAACAATCAGTTGTCGGCTTTACTAAAGCTCATAAAATAAAAAACCCCATATAGGGGTTTTTTTGTCTGGTAGCGGGGGCAGGATTTGAACCTACGACCTTCGGGTTATGAGCCCGACGAGCTACCAAGCTGCTCCACCCCGCGATTGATTTCGTGTATTATAGGCATTTTTTAAAGTTTAGCAA
>CANNKH010000224.1 GCA_947504985.1 Methylococcaceae bacterium
GCGGCTATTTATTGGCGACGGTTATTGATAGTTTTGTCAGTGACGGCAAGACCATCGTTATTCTGGACACCTCAGTTAATCACCATCCCGAAGTGTTTGAATATCAGCGTCAACCCGCATTGCACGAGCATCAGCCGCATGGACGCTATCCAACCGTATTAGCGGGCTGTACTTGCCTTGCCGGTGATATTTTTGGCGAATATCGTTTTGATAAACCGCTGCAATTAGGCGATAGGCTCGTCTTTAAACATATTGGCGCTTACAGCCTGGTTAAGGCAAATCGTTTTAATGGTTACAATCTTCCAGATATTTTTCGGTACAATGCCAACGCTATAAAAAGATTAAAACACTATACTTATCAGGATTATCGCCAGCAATGGTTGGCAGACTAATCACCATGCAATACCAATCATGACGTTTGAGAAAAAACACAGAAGCTATGGCTGAAAGAACGAAGAAAAATAGCGTCCGCTATGGCGCGAAAAAAAGCACCAAAAAACAGCGTCCACAATGGTTTAGAAACCTGTTTCTGCTGATTTCTGCGGGCGTTTTATTTGTTTTAATCAGTTACCTGAGCTTTTTGGACTACAACGTGCGCCAGCAGTTTGACGGAAAACGCTGGTCTATTCCCGCCCATGTTTATGCTAATCCGGTGGAGCTTTATGCCGGATACAACATCACAGCAGCCAAGTTTGAAGAGTTATTACAGCAATTAAATTACCGTAAAGAGGCTCATTTGTCGTTCGATGGCACTTATCTTAAAAATGCGGGGCAATTTACCGTAAGAACCCGTGATTTCACGTTTTGGGATGTCGATCAACCCAGTGCTTTGATACAACTAAATTTTTCTGAGTCTGGCATTGCCTCAATTACCGATGTAAAAAAAGCCGAGGATATTGCCCTTATTCGCATGGATCCGGTGCAAATTGGTAGCTTTTACCCCGCCATCAAGGAAGATCGCGTTCTTATTAAGCTTGAAGATGCGCCGGATGCGTTAATAAAAGGTTTATTGGCTTCGGAAGATCGAGATTTTTATCAGCATTATGGCATTTCGATGCGCGGCATCGGTCGCGCACTTTGGGCTAATCTGCGTGCCGGCGGGATGGTGCAAGGCGGTAGTACCATTACCCAGCAATTGGCAAAAAACTTTTATCTAAGCTCTGAACGGAGTCTGGAGCGCAAAATAAAAGAAGCGTTTATGGCGCTTATTTTGGAGTTTCGTTACAGCAAAGATGAAATTTTGGAAGCCTATCTGAATGAAATTTATTTGGGACAAAATGGGGTAAGCGCCGTACATGGCTTTGGTTTGGCAAGTGAATTTTATTTCGGTAGCTCGTTAAAAGGCTTGCCGTTAGAACAGGTCGCCTCATTAGTTGCCTTGGTACGTGGGCCTTCTGAATATGATCCCCGGCGTTATCCTGAACGCGCGGTGCAGCGCCGTAATTTGGTGCTGGATCTCATGGTGAAGGAAGGTTATGTTGCTGAAAAGCTGGCGCTTGAGGCCAAAGAAAAACCATTGGGCATTATTCCACGCACGCATCGTGTGGGTAATCGCTATCCCGGTTTTCTGGAGCTGGTCAAACGACGCTTGAAAGAAGAATATCGCGAAGAAGATTTCACGTCCGATGGTCTAAAAATATTTACCACCTTAGATACCCAAATTCAGGATACGTTGGAAAAAACCGTAACCGACAAATTAAATCAACTGGAAAAATTACCTAAAGCGAATAACTTGCAGACGGCGGTTATCGTCACGCGCAGAGATAGCGGCGAAATTGTTGCCCTAGTCAGTGGGCGCGAAAACTCAGTAGGTGGTTTTAACCGCGCGTTGGATGCCGTGCGTCCTATTGGCTCGTTAATCAAGCCGGTGGTTTATTTAAGCGCTTTGGAAAATCCCAAAAAATACACTATTACCACCAGCGTTAATGACACCGCCATTGTCATTAGGGGGCAAAATGGTACCGATTGGGCGCCTAAAAATTATGACCATCGGGAACATGGCCGTATTCCTCTGCATACGGCACTGGCAAAATCTTATAATCTCGCCACCGTGCGTATTGGTATGGATGTCGGTATTGCCAAGACCGCCAAGACCCTGAAAAACATGGGGGTCAGTAAAGAGGTTGAGCTATTGCCATCATTATTATTAGGCGCATCCGAGTTATCGCCGATGGATGTGACGCAAATGTATCAAACCTTGGCTGGCGACGGTTTTTTAACACCGATAAAAGCGATTCGGGCGGTTATTGCCGCCAATGGCGAGCATTTACAGAGTTATCCGTTTAATGTCAAACAGGCGGTTGATCCTGCGGCAACCTATATCGTCAATACCATCTTGCAGGAAGTCATGCACGAAGGCACCGGACATGCGGCCTATTCAGTGTTTCCCTGGGATTATGGTCTGATTGGCAAAACCGGTACAACGAATGATTCAAAAGACAGTTGGTTTGCCGGTTACACCGGTGATTATCTGGCAACCGTCTGGGTTGGTCGAGACGATAATAAATCTATCGGTCTGACGGGGGCGACCGGGGCATTGCCGGTTTGGACGTCATTAATGCGGCAAATATCAACGCAGCCGGTCACGCTACTGCCGCCAGACAATATCAAAATAGTCAAGATTGATCGCTATTCAGGTTTGTTGGCGAATGAATCCTGCGGTAATGCCAGGGCTTATCCCTATATTGTCGGCTCGGAACCTAGAACTTATTCATCTTGCGGAAACGAGGTGACAGAACCAGATAAATCATGGTTTGAAGAATTTTTCCCAGAGTAGACGTCAACAACGCGCGGCACAAATCTGTTCAGCGAGTTATTTTTAATTACAAAGAGTCTTTCATGAATTACAAACATTTTTTTCGCCCTGTATTGATAGTTTTAATATTCATCAGCAGTTTAATATCTGCCTATGCCGACGACCAGCCCGTTGTGCAATTAAAAGCTTTTTTAGCCAACTCCAAATCACTGACCGCTGATTTTAAACAAGTGACGCTCAATGAAGCGGGTAATCCAGTGCAAACCAGTTATGGGGTATTTTATTTGCAACGCCCCGGAAAATTCCGCTGGGATTATCAAAAACCCTTTCAACAGCAAATTATTTCCACATCAGGCAAGGTCTGGTTTTATGACCTAGATCTGGAACAGGTCACCATCAAAAAACTGGATGAATCAGTCGGTTCAACACCTGCCTTACTGTTAAGCGGCGATGTGTCGCTCGAAGAAAATTACACGATGGCACAGCAAGGCGTGGAAGGCGAAGTGCAATGGGTAAAACTGGTGCCTAAAAATGATGAAAGCAGTTTTAAATACCTGCTGATTGGTTTGGAAAAAGACAGCTTAAGCGGGATGGAACTAAGTGATAATTTCGGTACATTAACCCGCATTTATTTTTCAAACGTGAAGCTGAACCCGTTTATCACGCCGACCTTATTTGAATTTCAGACGCCTAAGGGCGCTGATGTGTTTTCAGAATAACGCACTTAAGCATGTTCGACAACGACTTGACTAAGCCGCTGGCCGACCGGATGCGACCGCATCTGCTTGATGAGTATGTGGGTCAACAACATATCCTTAAACCCGGCAAGCCGCTTTACGAAGCCATCATTTCCGGTCGATTGCATTCGATGATTTTCTGGGGTCCCCCTGGAACGGGCAAAACCACTTTGGCAAAATTGATTGCCCACCATTCTGATGCTGAATTTATGCCGGTTTCGGCGGTATTATCGGGCGTCAAAGAAATCAGGACGGCGGTTGCTGAAGCTAAAAAAATCCAATTACAACAGCAGCGCCGTACTTTGTTATTTGTCGATGAAGTACATCGCTTTAATAAAGCTCAGCAGGATGCGTTTTTGCCACATGTTGAAGATGGCACGGTTTACTTTATCGGCGCAACCACTGAAAATCCATCCTTTGCGCTAAATAATGCGTTGTTGTCACGCGCTCGGGTTTATGTACTGCACGCGCTAAGCATTGAAGATTTATTGCAGGTTTTAGATAGCGCTCTGACGGATCAGCAACGCGGCTTGGGATCGTTAAATGTCAGCATGGCGGATACCATTAAGCGCCAATTTGCCAGCGCAGCGGATGGCGATGCCAGAAGGTTACTTAATTTGTTGGAAATCGCTGTCGAACTGGCGTCTGCTCAGCAACATACCGAGATTAATGCGTTGATTGCTACCGAAGTATTGACCGGAGGTGTCAGACGTTTTGATAATCAAGGTGAAGAATTTTATAACCAAATTTCAGCACTGCATAAAGCGGTGCGCGGCAGTTCGCCGGATGCGGCGCTATATTGGTTATGTCGCATGATGGATGCCGGTTGTGACCTGTCTTATGTGGCGCGGCGCATCGTCAGAATGGCTTCTGAAGATATAGGCAACGCTGACCCTAGAGCCTTAACAATAGCCATTAATGCCTGGGAAGCGCAGGAGCGCTTAGGTAGTCCCGAAGGTGAATTGACACTGGCACAAGCCGTTATTTATCTGGCCAGTGCGCCGAAAAGCAACGCCGTTTACAAGGCTTATAATGCCGCCATGCACGATGCTAAACAAAGCGGTAGCTTAAGTGTTCCCGTGCATCTAAGAAATGCGCCAACTAAATTGATGAAAGCACTCGATTATGGCAAAGCTTACCGTTATGCCCATGATGAACCCGAAGCGTATGCCGCTGGTGAAACTTACTTTCCTGAAGAACTGATTGGGACACGTTATTACCTCCCCGTAGCACGCGGGTTAGAGATAAAAATCAGCGAAAAATTAAAACATCTGCGGGAGCTGGATAAACAGACCGAGGATCATCGTTTTCGTCAATTGTAACCTTGGTGGATGCCATGACTGCCAGTCCTCAAAGGACTGGCAGTCATCCTATTGCCGAACTGTGTCATGCTCATTCCTTACTATAACAATCCATTATGCTCAGTTATCGACACGCCTTTCATGCAGGCAATTTTGCCGATGTTTTAAAACATCTCATTCTGATACAAATTCTTGGCTATTTAAGCGAAAAAGATAA
>CANNKH010000225.1 GCA_947504985.1 Methylococcaceae bacterium
GCCTGGACGTTGGTTGCTATTCCGCTAGGCTGGGGTGTTTACAATACCTTGGTGAATGCAAGCAAGTTTTTTTATTAATTTCTTACAACCATAAAAAAGGCAACTTAACGTTGCCTTTTTTATTTGCCTAAAGCACAAATTGCTTATAGCTTTTCTTTAATACGAGCGGCTTTACCTGTCAAATCACGCAAGTAATATAGTTTGGCGCGGCGTACATCGCCACGACGTTTAACGGTAATTTCGCTAATCATTGGGCTGTGTGTTTGGAAAACACGTTCAACGCCGGTGCCGTGAGAAATTTTTCTAACGGTGAATGCCGAGTTTAATCCGCGATTACGTTTTGCGATCACTATGCCTTCGAAAGCCTGAATTCTTTCACGTTCGCCTTCTTTTACTTTAACCTGTACAACAACAGTGTCTCCTGATTTAAATTCAGGGATTTGTTTTAGCTGTTGTGCTTCTAATTCATCGATAATATTGCTCATCACTACACCTTAAATTGATTCAATTCCACTATAAATTCTTTCAGCAGATGTTCCTGTTCTGCATTTAAATTCTTTTTTTTTAATAAATCTGGCCGTCTCTGCCAGGTTCTTCCAAGCGCTTGTTTCATGCGCCAACGTGCTATGTCGGCATGATTGCCACTCATTAAAACATCGGGTACCGAATAGGCTTCAAGTTGCTCTGGTCGAGTAAAATGAGGACAATCCAGCAGACCATTGAAATGGGAGTCCTGTTCTGCAGATTCGGCATCGCCAAGTACACCTGGCAATAAACGCGTTATCGCATCAATAACTATCAGTGCCGCTAGTTCACCGCCACTGATGACATAATCACCAATTGACCACTCGTCATCACAATCTAATTTAACAAAACGTTCGTCTATACCTTCATAACGACCGGCAATTAAAATCAATTGTGAAAGCTGGCAGGCTTCAGATAATAAATCTTGAGTAATTAGTTTGCCTTGCGGACTTAGATAAACTACTTTGCAGTTTTCAGTTAAAGTAGCTATCTTTTTTGCATGGGTTACTGCATCGTGCAGTGGCTGATATTTCATCACCATGCCAGGGCCGCCGCCATAGGGTCGATCATCAACGGTTCTGTGCTTATCGTGTGTGTAATCTCTAGGATTCCATACTGCCAGCGTCACTATGTTTCGTTGTAGTGCTCTCCCTGTTACACCATAACTTGCGCTTGTTGTAACCATTTCAGGGAATAAGGTGACAACATCAAAACGCATCAGTGCCATTAAAAATCAGGATCCCAGTCGACAATCATATTGCCTGCTTGGAGATCAATATTAATAATAATCTTTTCTTGTAAAAAGGGGATAGCTCGCTCCCGGTCGCCTTTGATAATAACAACATCATTGGCACCCGTTTCCATCAAGTTGTCAATAACGCCTAAGAGCACGCCGTCTGTCGTCTGGACATTTAGACCTATCAAGTCAGACCAGTAATATTCACCCTTTTTAGGTTTGGGTAATTGCTCAGGCGTTACAAAAATTTCCCAACCAATAAGACTTGCGGCTTGATCTCTATCATCGATACCGTCCAGCTGAGCGATTACTGCCTTGCCTTGCAAGGCACCATCTGTAACATTGAGCGTTCTGGTGTCGTTATTTTTTTTTAAAAGCCAAGGTGAATAATCCAGAATATTTTCTCTAGTCTCGGTAAAGGAAAATACTTTGACCCACCCTTTTACGCCAAAAACGCCGGATATTTCTCCAACCTTGACTAACTCTATATCTTGCAAGTGAATTATGCTGCCGCTTTTAATGCGTCTTTAATCAATTTAGCAACACGGTCAGAAGGTTGTGCTCCGTTGGATTTCCAATATTCAACTCGCTCATTGTCTAAACGCAATCTTTCTTCGTTGCCACGTGCAAGTGGGTTAAAAAATCCGACACGTTCGATGTAACGACCATCACGACCGCTTCTACTATCGGTTACAACAACGTGGTAAAAAGGGCGATTTTTAGCGCCGCCTCTTGAAAGACGAATAGTTACCATCTAATTTCCTCAAAAAAACATTCAATAATTGTTAGCCCGCGCATTCTACGCGAATTTATTGATAAGTGAAGAATAAATTAGTAATAAATACGCTTGACGAAGATGTGGGTGGTTGGCAATGCCAAAAAACTATCTTCTCATGCCGCCGCGTACATTGCTTTTGAAGCCGCGCACCATACTGGCCATATTGCCGTTTTTAACTTTTTTCATCATTTTTTGCATCATCAAGAATTGCTTCAATATACGGTTAACATCCTGCAATTCTTGTCCGCAACCTGAGGCAATACGCTTTTTGCGGTTGCCTTTAATCAAGTCAGGATAACGCCTTTCCTGCATAGTCATTGAGCAAATAATTGCAATTTGCCGTGCCAGCATTTTGTCATTGAGCTTGTCTTTCATTTCTTGAGGGACGCTATTGATGCCGGGCAATTTGTCCATCATCGAGCCGATACCGCCCATGCTCTGCATTTGCTGTAATTGTTCGCGAAAATCCTCCAGATCAAAGCCTTTGCCTTTCTGCATTTTACGTGCAAATTTTTCGGCTTTTTCCTTGTCAACTTTTTGTTCGATTTCTTCAATCAGTCCGAGTATATCGCCCATACCCAAAATGCGCGAAGCAATACGGTCGGGATGAAAGGGTTCCAAGGCATTAGATTTTTCGCCAACACCAATGAACTTGATAGGCTTGCCAGTAATGTGGCGTATCGATAAGGCCGCCCCACCTCTGGCATCACCATCGGCTTTGGTCAGAATAATGCCGGTTAAGGGTAGTGCATCATTGAACGCTTTTGCGGTAATGGCCGCATCTTGCCCCGTCATGCTGTCAACGACAAACAGCGTTTCCGTAGGTTTGATGGCGGCATGTAACGCTTTGATTTCACCCATCATTTCGTCGTCGATATGCAAACGGCCGGCGGTATCAACAATAATGACGTCAAGGAATTTTTTTCTGGCTGCTTCAATTGCATTTTTTGCAATATCAACTGGGTTTTGTGAGATATCGCTGTCAAAAAAGTCCAGAGATAAATCATTGGCAAGCACTTGCAGTTGCTTGATTGCGGCGGGACGATAAACGTCAGCACTGACGACGCCAACTTTTTTCTTTTGATTTTCTTGCAACCAGCGACCCAGTTTTGCCACCGTGGTTGTTTTACCGGCACCTTGCAAGCCTGCCATTAAAATTACAACGGGCGGAACGGCTTTCAGGTTAAGGCTTTCATTGGCCTCACCCATCACTTTGACTAGCTCAGCCTGAACTAACTTAATCAAAGATTGACCCGGCGAAAGGCTGGCCTGTACTTCCTTGCCTAACGCCCCTATTCTGACTTGTTCAATAAAGTCCGTAACTACAGGTAGCGCGACATCAGCTTCAAGTAATGCCATACGGACTTCGCGTAAAGTTTCCTTGATATTGTCTTCAGTCAGGCGACCCTGACCTTTAAGTTTTTTAAGTGTACTACTTAATCGATCGGTTAAATTATCAAACATATTGTTATTATAATGTAAAGGAAGACCCACTAGCGCGAATGCGCTAGGACTATTTAATCCAATATATTACCATACCCATTGAGGCCTTTGCATTAGCAGTAGTTATTGCAAAACTATTTAGATAACACTGTCTCTCTATTAAATTTAATATAAAATCCAATGACTTACGTCGCCATCGCTACGCTTTCAATTAGTTTGTATTTGCTAAGCGCGTTGCTTATTATTCGCTATATTGATCAAATTCCTACTAGCCGAAATAGCTATCAAGGTATGCCAATTTATTTGGCTTGGGGGGCGGTAAGTATCCATGTCATTTATACGCTGCTGACTTTTCAACACAATAAAGGCTTCAGTTTTAGTTTTTTTAGTACAGCTTCGTTTGTTGCGATGATTGTCGCTTTGCTTTTGCTGATGGCGGCATTAAAAAAACCTGTTGAAAAGCTCGGCGTTGTAGTGTTTCCCATTGCGGCTATTATGCTTGCATTAGCACTTAATTTTGACGATCAATCACAACCGCTATCAGTCTACAATTGGGCAATGACCGGACATATTTTGGCTTCTATTATTGCCTTTAGCCTATTGAATATTGCGGCGCTGCAAGCCGCGTTGCTAGCCATTCAGGATCAACAGCTTAAAAGCCATCATCCAAAGCGATTTATTCAATCGCTGCCTTCGCTGCAAGCGATGGAATCATTACTATTCCAGATGTTGGCCGCTGGGGTTTTTTTTCTAACGCTTTCATTGGTGAGTGGCTTTTTTTTTATTGAAGATTTATTTGCCCAGCATCTGGTTCATAAAACGGTGTTATCCCTGCTGGCATGGTTAATATTTTCAGGATTACTGATTGGTCGAAGTCGTTATGGTTGGCGTGGTAAAACAGCCATACAATGGACGGTGTGTGGCTTTATTTTATTATTACTGGCTTATTTTGGTAGCAAGTTGGTATTGAAATTAATTTTACATCGGTAATCGCTGGTTGTAAGCGCCCTCCACCAGATTGATGAAGAGATCGCTGCACTTGTGAAAAGGTCTATTTTCAATTCTAATCAATAGACTAAGCATGTATCATATAAACATCAGCTTATTCTAGCCATCCTCCTATTTCATAGTTAAATGCCATTGAAGTCTAAAAAAAGTGTTGATTTTAACTCAACAAAAGATCCCTACGCACAGCGCGAGGCTGAAAAATACGAAAATCCTATTCCCAGTCGGGAGTTGATTCTTCAGTTGATTGAGCACGCGGGAAAACCGCTACAGCGTAAGGAGATTGCTGACTCTTTTTCGCTGGAAACGGAAGATCAATTAGAAGCCCTGCGTCGTCGTCTCAGAGCGATGGAGCGTGATGGACAACTGTTATTTAACCGCGAGCAGCGTTATTGCCTAGTCAATAACAAAGATCTAATTGTTGGTCGTATTATTGGTCATGCGGATGGTTTCGGTTTTATACGTCCTGATGACGGTTCGGATGATTTATTTCTATCGCCGCGTGAGATGAA
>CANNKH010000226.1 GCA_947504985.1 Methylococcaceae bacterium
TGGCTGTGCAAGCCAAATTGTTTCATAGCATTGCGTCCATTTACGGGCTGGAGGTAACCCCCAGGTTATATGCCGAATTTACCACACTGATGGGTGCGGGTGTGATCATTGGCCTGTTAGGGCGAGAATTATTGGGTTTGGTACCGGTGTACGGTTGGGCAGTGGCGGGCGTTTATTCGGGCGCGATGACCTATGCCTTGGGTAAGGCGTTTTGTGTGTATTTACATGGTGTTAAAAAGGGTGCGTTACCTGATCATGCTATGCTGAAACAGGCGTATAACGAGGCGTTTAAACAGGCTCGGCAATTACTCAAAAAAAAGGAAGCGTAAGTTATGTTACTGTCACGATTTGGGATTTTTATCGGCGTGGTATTTTTGTTGCCTTGGCTAGCTTTAATTGGCTTGGGTGGTTACTGGCTCTGGCAACACGGTTGGCTCTATCACGCTGTGGGTATTTTGTCCGCTAATTTTGCGCTGGTTTATGCGCTGTTGCATTGGCCTAAAAAGTCCAATAAGCCAGCAGTTATTAATCCGATTGACATCCAAGCCAACCCGAACTGGCCGGATTATGCCCATGCTGCACGGGCTGAACTTGAGCTGATTAACGCCCGTTGGCAAACAGAAACCGATGTGCTAACAAACTCCAGCAAAGCCTTGGCGTTGACCAATGAAGTGTTGACTAAAATTGCCCAGCACTTTCACCGTAATTCTAAAGATCCTGTTTTAGAATTCCCCTTGCCGTATTTGCTTAAATTAGTCACGTTGGTATGCAATGATATTCAACATGAAGTATTGGATAATATTCCGGGTAGTCATGTGATTAAAATGGGTGATTTGTTACGCGCCAAACAAGCGGTTGATACCCTAAATCAAGGTAAGTTGATTTTTAATGTCGGCAATTGGTTATTCAACTGGCCTGGAGCGGCAATGGCTAAGGCACGAGGCATTTTATTCAGCAAGGGAATCAATACGGTTGCTAATGAAATATCACAGCGTTTGATCCGCGCTTATATCGATAAGTTGGGCTATTACGCAATTGAGTTGTACAGCGGGCAAATTAGCCTAGATGACAGTCTACCGACTGAACACCTTAGCCCTGACTCAAAGCAGGATTTTGCCGATATTATCGAGCGTGGGCAACAGCAAGAGCCTTTACGGTTGCTGGTGATCGGTCAGGTCAGTAGTGGCAAATCCAGCTTAATCAATGCCTTATTAGATAAAGTGCAATGTGCGGAAGGGCTATTGCCGACTACTTCAGAAATAACGCCTTATTTGCTCGAACGCGAGGGGTTGCAGCACACCCTTTTGTTGGATACTGCCGGTTATGGTGGTTTGGCACATCCACAGGCATCAACCGCCTTAAAAACGGAATTGAAAAAAGTGGATGTGATTTTAATGGTGTGTCACGCCAAACAAGCCGGCCGCGCCGCCGATGCCGGACAATTACAGGTTATCCGTCAGTATTTTCAAGCCGAATGCAGCAATCAGGCCTTGCCGGTAATCATTGGTGTGGTGACACATATTGACCAATTGAGGCCAATACAAGAATGGAATCCACCTTATAACATCGACGCACCCGACAACGCTAAGGCGCACACTATTCAGCAAGCTTGCATGGCAATTGCCCAAGAACTGGAGCTGTCTGTTGTCCCGGTTTGTCTGGCTTCCGACAAAGCCGTCTACAATGTCGAGGACGGCCTGATGGCATTGATCCAGAACGAGCTTAACGCCGTACAACGGGTGCATTATTTACGTTGCCTACGTCTGCAACAGGCGGAAAATTCTTGGCGACAATGGCGAAAACAAATACGGCAAGCCGGACAGGCTATTTTAAAGGCAACCATTTAACCCGAGTAAACCCTATGAATCTGAGTCCAGCCGAAGCCCTTCTTTTCCAATTGGCAAATCGTTATTTGCGCCAGCTTATGCCCGCCGAGTATCTGGACGAACTGCAAGACCGCTTCACAGAAGCCGAGCGGCAAGTCAACGCCCATCCTGAAACTGCGGCGTGGAGCCAGCAGGTGTTATGGCTGTCACATTGGGATGGCGTATTGTCCAGCCATCCCCAGCCGGATGCCTCCGCCGCAATGTTGTCCACGGCCTTGCTGCATAACAAACAAGTCAGTATCCACTATCAATGCAAGGACAACCCTTTAACTTCAACTTGTTCGGCTTGGTCAAGCGTGACCAAAATTTGTTACAGGGTACAGGGCTACCTAATTTGACTTTTAAATTTATTTCCAAATCAATAAGTTGTAATTTTAAGCACATTTAAAGGTATTTATTATGCTTGTAGCATATTGATTTTAAAAAGCTTTTATTTTAATGAGGTAACCCTGCTTGCGCACTAGGCTTATGTTGTGCCATCAATGGTCTCCTCCTCTCTCGCCAATACGCAGCAAAAGCGGGTTTGGTGTGATTTGTTTAAACTAATCTAAAATTATCAGATACACGTCCTTGCTCACGGGCTTTATTAAACCAAAATTCTGCTTGCTTATTATCCTTATCGACACCGAGACCAAGTTCGTACATTTCACCCAAACTTTTAAAACCTTCAAGCTCTCCATTCTCTGCTGCCTTAAGACACCAAAAATTGGCAAGCTCACTATCTTGTCTCACACCTTTTCCTCTGGCGTATGACCGACCCAATTCGTTTTGTGCCATCGCATGACCTTTTTCAGCCGATTTCTGGCACCAAAACACTGCTTGTTCATAGCTTTGTTCTACACCTTTACCTTTTTGATATATAAAACATAATTCAAGTTGCGCCTGGGGTAATCCCTGTTCAGCTGCTTTGGTAAGCCAAATAAGTGCTTGTTCATCATCCTTTTTTAAAAAGTAATTTAAGGACAAAGCATATTGAGCTTTTGCCAATTCCTGATCAGCTGCCTTATGAAGCCACGACATTCCTAACTCGATATCTTGTTCAACAATTTTACCCAATTCGAATATCTCGCTGCCGTTCTCTTTATCTTTAAAAACTCCAGATAAAACGGCTCCCAAAATGTATTGGGCTCTAACATATCCTTGTTCTGCTAATTGACCATATAAAAACCATGCCTTCTCATAATTTTCTCTTACATATTCACCGTCTAAAAATTTATAAATCCAAAAAAACGCTTTATTACAGTTTTTCTCTGTACCTGTGCCATTCAGGTACATTTCACTTAAAATGATTTGTGATGTAAGAATACCTTGTTTAGCCGCTTTGTGATGCCAAAAAAAGGCTTGTTCGTAACTTTGTTCTACAAAGAGACCGTTGTAATATAAAGAACCTAAAAAATGTTCCGCAAGAGCTGAATTTCTTTCTTTTGAAACTTTATTAAACCAAAAAAACGCGTTTTCATAATTCTCTTGTTCATAATATATTTGTCCTAAAAGTTCTTGTGCATCAACATTTCCCTGATGAGCAACTTTATTAAGACAGTCCAGTGCTTGTTTATCATTTTGGTGAACGCCTTCACCACTTAAAAACATTCCGGCTATACAATAGAAAGCATCTGTGTGACCTTGTTCCGCAGCTCTTTGGTACCAATAAAAGGCTTGTTTCTTGCTTTCCTCTTCATCTTTACTTTCATAAAAAACTGCGACTTCCATTTGACTTTGAATGTGGTTTTGTTCAGCAGCTTGAAGACACCAATATAAAAATTTATCTTCGTCTTCTTCGGAAGCATATATTTGACCTAACAGGTATTGTGCATATGACTGTCCTTGTGTTGCAGCCTTATCAATCCAAGAGATTGCTTGTTTATGACCCTGAAGATACATTGCCGCCAAATTGGCTTGGGCATCAGAGTCATTTTGCTCCGCCGCTTGTTCATACCAATTCAAGGCCGCTTCAAAATCTTGTTTAACGAAAAAACCTTTTTGATACATATAGCCTAAGCCGGCTTGGGCTTGAGCCAATCCTTGATTTGCTGCCCTGTTCAGCCAAAAAAAGGCTTGTTCATAATTTTGTTCTACATTCAAAATAGAGTCATTAAATAATTCTATTATTAGCGAATAATGATCAGATTCTTTTGGTAAAAAGTTTTTTTGATTTTGTGGTTTTAAGCTACCTAAATACAAAAGACCTAAGAATAATTCGGCATTTGAATAACCAATTTCAGCCGTTTTATTTGCTATAAGCCATATTTCGTTGCACACCTCTAAAATGGGAAAAACCAATGCAGTAGAATAACGTTTAAATAAATCATAGTTATTTTGGGCTGCTTTTTTATACCAATAAACTGCTTGTTCAATGTCTTCTGTTACACCTTCGCCTTTAAAATACATATCGCCTAACTCTTGTTGATAAAAACCAAGTTCTTGATCGACTTGCAGTTCATTAACAATTTTTTGAAGACAAATAAACGCCTCTTCATAATTTTCGGAATCACAATTTTCCAAGTATATTTCAGCAAGACTCAACTGTGCATTTTCCATATTATCCTTCTATGAGTTATCTATTGATTTTAAATGACTTAAAAAATGAGAATTGCTGAGGTGTAGGGTGTCATTTCATCCTATAAAATTTGGCTATTATTGCTTATCCCAAAAATTGCAAGATCGACTAAAGGGCGGATCATACCGATTCCTCAATACCACAGCATTCACGCGAAGCATTAATCCTATCCCGCATGTCCTTCCCCGGCTTAAAGTGGATAGCCACTGTGGCTGGCTTTTGCACCGCTTCACCCGTCTTGGGATTACGCACCTTACGTTCTGGTCTGGTATGTAAGTCAAAGCTGCCAAAGTCTCTAATCTCAATCCGTTGACCTTGTGTCAAGGCATCTGCCATTAACTCAAGCATACAGTTTACTGCGGCTTCAACGTCATCTTTTTGTAGGTGAGGTTGCTTCTTAGCTAAGGTGGTGATGAATTCTGATTTAATCATCGGTGATTTCCTTATCGGGTAAATGGCTATCTAAAGTTCAAAAGGCAATCTCATCATCAAAGTCGGGTTCAA
>CANNKH010000227.1 GCA_947504985.1 Methylococcaceae bacterium
AGGCAGCTTGCTTACAGGGCAATTGCTGGTTGATCTTGATTTTCATCCCAAAAGTAAGCTTGTTTTGAATACTAATACCAGCGTTTACCCAGAATTTCCGACGACAGCCAGTTCGTTGGATCAATTTACTCATTCGGCACAAACCATTATGGATAAAATTGCCAAATTGCCTTTGGAGGACATGACGGCGGAAATTAACAACACACTGCAATCCTTGCAAACAACATCAAAAAGTGCAAACACCATGCTGGTAACGGCTAATACCACACTAAACACTACCGATAAGACCATGAATTCAGCGCATCAAGTATTAAATTCGCTGGAACCGGGCTCCACGACGCATTACGAACTTGATAAGCTGTTGCAGGAACTTGGACAAACGGCAAGTTCAGTCAAACAATTAACCGATTATTTGCAACAACATCCTGATACGCTCATTCGCGGTAAAAAAGAAGAGTAAGTGCTATGTTAAAAAAAATAATGACAGGCGGTATAGCGATATTAATACCCTTGATTTCAGCTTGCGCATCGACACCCCCGACCAATTTTTATGTATTGGAAGCGTTAAGTCAAACGCCGGTATTGCTACCCGATGCGGTGAAAAAACGCCAGATTGGTATAGGTCCTATCACATTACCTTCCTTGCTAGCCCGTAAACAAATTGTTACAAGAGCAGAGCACAACAGCGTACAAATCGCTGAATTCCATCAATGGGCAGAACCACTAAAAGACAATGTGGCGCAGGTTTTAATACAAAATTTGTCTCAATTACAACCGCATACTATTTTTAGGTTATATCCCTGGAGCGCTTACGGTACGGTAAATTATCGCGTGATTATAGATATTATTCGACTAGATACATGGCTAGGAAAATCAGCAAATATTGAGGCAACCTGGGCGGTGATGGATGAAAAAACACACACCATTATTAGCAATGGACACGCCGCCATTGAACATCGGCTAACCGATGAATCCTATCCGGCGACAGTTAATGCGTTGAGTCAATTGCTTAACGAATTTAGCCAGAAATTATCGCTGGCCTTGCCTTAGTTGCCATTATTGTCATGCGATATAAAGATTATTATCAGGTAATGGGCTTATCCCGATATGCCAGCCAGGACGAAATCAAGCAAGCCTATCGTAAGCTGGCGCGACAATATCATCCTGACGTCAGCAAGGAGGCGGATGCGGAAGCAAAATTCAAGGCACTCGGAGAGGCTTACGAGGTACTTAAGGATGTTAAAAAAAGATTAGCTTATGACCAACTCAGTATCCGTTGGCAGGTCGTTCAGATTGTTGATCGTCGCCGCACTGGGATGCGCTCTGCAAGTTTAGAGGCGGAGCTTTTGCAGGCGATTATGCCAGCGCAGATCGTGAGTTTTTTAAACAAATACCTGAATGTAGCCCATGTACTGAGGCGACAAAGAAATAGTAAGCCTTTCGTACATAATGGCAAAACGGCACTGCAAAAGTTAAAGATGATCTGGAAAGATCTTTTTATGTGACATGCGCTTATATTATTGCTCAATCATTAAATACAAGCCCAAACCCACCATGACCAAGCCGCTGACAAGTTTCAGCCAGCGGCCTTCCTTTTCTTGTAGTCTGCGTTGGCTAAGTGTAATAACACCGATACTAAGTACAATAATGTCATCTAGCATATAAGCCATATTGTAAAGCAGTAGATAACCATAATAGCTTATGCCGCTGATGTCTTGCAGTGTCAGAATGCGAGTGTAAAGTGCAGGAAAACCTGACGTACATAAGAATTCCACTATTTGCACCAGCAGTGCCAAGATAACCGCGCCTAGCATCGCCGCGAGCAAATTTTCAGCTTGTAGAATGCGGCGGATGCCAGTGTAGATACCGGGTTTTGCAGACTTGGGGATAGACAGGGAGACGCCCCAACCATACGCCCAGAAATCTTTGAGATTGATAGTTCCTGCGAGTATCGCAATACTGGCGATGATAATTTCTGATACACGCGATAGCCCTATCCACAAAAATAGATTGAGCCAAGCAGCCATAAAAATAAAATAAGCGATACCTTCAACGGCAACAAAAGCACCAGCTACCGCAAACATCCTCATTCTGTCGTGCATTGGCGCGAGCAATGAAATCATCAAAATGAGTACCCACATCGAACAAGGGTTGAAGCCGTCGAGTAAGCCCATTGCGATGGTGAACAGCGGCAGTCCTACATGTTCCAGCGCTATTCGCTGACCCAGTAAGGTAATGTCAAAATCATTAGATGCGTCAAGGGCAGGGGAGGTATCGGCAGTACAGGAAAGCGACTCAACCGCTTCGCAACTGCCTGCAACATCGCCTGATGGTTGCTTATTAGCGTGTGCTTTAGAGCGGTGTTGCGCCAATTCTGCTCGAAGCCATTTCCCTGTGGTCGCCTCGTCCGAATAGCCGACAATTAACTGATTATTGAGATAAAAAGCCGGCACTCTGATGCTGCCATTCTGTTGCGTTGCAGCAATTTCCTTTAAGCGCGGCAACGCCGTTGGATCCTTATTAATATCACGAAGACGTATTTGTAATTGCGGTTGTTCACGCTGCAAAGCTTGCAGAAATAATTCGGCTTTTGCACAATGCGGACAACCTTCGCGAACAAAAACTTCAATATCAATAGCTTGCTGTACACTTTTCAAGCCATCAGCGTTATTGGCAGCAGCCACTGGCGCGGCAAAATTTAACAGTAATGCCAGTAATAGCCATAATAACCTATTGAATAGGCCATGCCAGAGGCGGGTTTTGGATTGGTTTCCTGTCGGGTATGGAAAGCTTTGATGATATGTCATGAATGCCAGCCTACGGGAAGTGATGGATTTAATCGATATGTTTGTTGATTTTGTACAGACGTTGCATTGCAACGTCTGTACGCGTGCGTATTTTGATTACGATATTAAACATGAAAACGCTGTCGTTTTATCTTACCCGGATTAGCCTGCGACTTGTCCGCTTTCCTTGGGACGATCAACTGACCATAATTTTTCCAGTTGATAAAACTCGCGCGTTTGAGCGGTCATCGCATGAACAATCACATCACCTAAATCCAGCAATACCCAGTCTGAACTTAAATCGCCTTCAAGCCCCAAGGGGTTAAAGCCGATTTCTTTGAGTTTTTCACTCACATGCTCACATAATGACATTAAGTGTCGGTTGGAGGTACCGGTTACCAGCACCATATAATCAGTAACACTGGTTTTACCTTGAACATCTAAGGTGGTTATATATTGTCCTTTGCGTTCGTCCAAGACATCCTGGACGATTTTTAATAATTCTTCTGTTTGCATGATTTCCTAAAATTAAATAATGGGATGATGGCATGGTTGGCGTAAAACATTTACGTCGAACGACTTGCACTTATGGCTCAACGTATTTGGTAAAGCCTGTTTTGCTGGACGTATTCTATGACAGCATCGGGTAATAAAAAACCTGGATTTTGTTTTTCTGCAAACATGTGCCGGATTGCAGTCGCTGAAATATCAAGCAGTGTGACCGCTTGAAAAAACAGTTTTCCGGTATTGATTTGCGCCAATTCCTGCTTGTCATGCACCAGACGCGCATTAAAAAAAGCATCGATTTTTTGCACCACACTCCCCGGACGTGTCATCACAACAACATGGGCATAGTCGAATAAATGCTGCCAACGATGCCAATGTGTTAAATGATTAAACGCATCGGTGCCGATAAAAAGCAGCAGCGGCTGCTTTGGAAAATCCTCGCGTAATGAACGCAAAGTATCGACCATATAAGACGCACCAGCTCGATGTAATTCACGCGTATCTACAATTAAGTCTGGCTGATTGTTAACCGCCAAGGTAAGCATCTGGCTACGCATTAGCGCGGATGCCTCAGGTTGATTACGATGTGGCGGTGTAGCGCAGGGGATTAAGCGGACTTCTGCCAGGTCGAAAATAGTTTTAACTTCCAGCGCGGCGCGTAAATGACCGTAATGAACAGGATTAAACGTGCCGCCTAAAATGCCAATCATTGATTACTGCCTGATGTGTCCATCGCCCAGCACAATGAATTTTAATGACGTGAGCCCTTTTAAACCAACCGGCCCTCGCGCATGGAGTTTGTCGGTGCTAATGCCGATTTCCGCACCTAAACCATATTCAAAGCCATCAGCAAATCGCGTCGAAGCATTGACCATCACCGAACTGGAATCGACTTCGCGCAGAAAGCGCCGTGCCAAGGTGTAGTTTTCTGTGACGATAGCTTCAGTATGTTGCGAGCTATAGTGGTTGATATGAGCCATCGCTTCATCGATGTCATCGACAATGCGTATAGCTAAAATAGGCGCCAGATATTCCGTATGCCAGTCGGCTTCCGTCGCCCTGATGCACTCAGGAATCAGCGAGCAGGTTTTAAGACAGCCACGTAATTCAACACCTTTTTCCAGATAGATTTTTGCCAATAATGGTAACACCTTACCCGCAATATTTTCGGCAACCAGTAAAGTTTCCATCGCGTTACATACACCGTATCGGTGAGTTTTAGCGTTGACGGCAATGGCAATCGCTTTATCAATATCGGCGCTGTCATCAATATAAACATGGCAGATACCGTCCAGATGTTTAATTACCGGAATGCTGGCTTCTTTGGCAATGCGCTCAATCAGGCTTTTACCGCCTCGGGGGACAATGATGTCAACATATTGATTCATGGTAATTAATTCACCTACGGCGGCACGGTCGGTAGTTGCCACAATTTGCACCGCCGAAGTGGGTAAATCTGCTACTTGAAGTCCTTGTGTGATGCACGCCGCTATTGCCTGATTGGAATGTATCGCTTCCGAGCCTCCCCTTAAAATACAGGCATTGCCGGATTTAAGGCACAATGCCGCCGCATCGACCGTTACATTGGGGCGAGATTCGTAAATAATGCCGATAAC
>CANNKH010000228.1 GCA_947504985.1 Methylococcaceae bacterium
AATGCACGGCTAGCTCCCGACATGTATCCATTAAGTCGGCAAATACAAATTGCTACGGATATGGCAAAAGGTTGTGCAGCAAGATTAGCAGGCCTTGACGTGCCTAGTTATGAAGATACCGAAACAACCTTTTCTGAGCTGCAAGCACGTATTGCAAAAACCATCGCCTTTATGGAAAGTATCACTGCTGAACAGATTAATGGCAGTGAAGATAAAATGATTACGCTAAAGACACACACTCGAGAGTTAAACTTTTTGGGACAAACCTATTTACTCAATTTTGTCATGCCCAACTTTTACTTTCACCTGACAACAGCATACGCCATCTTACGACACAATGGAGTCGAGCTTAGTAAAATGGATTTTGTTGGTAATTATTCAGACCCATGCCAAAAATAACACTGTAAGCGTAGACTTCCTCCTTTGAAAAAGGGGGATTGAAGGGGGATTTATCTAATCAAATCTCCCCTAACCCCTCTTTTCTAAAGAGGGGGACTGAATACTTACTTTGTTGGTAACCTCTAACAAAATCACTCATTGCAACATTTCAATAATAGCTAGTCCAGCACCGCTTTCATTCACATTGCCATGATAAATCTGATGCTTAGGCGACTTGAAAGCTGAATTGGAGGAACTTTTAAAACACCTGCTGAGTTCATTGCTATTTATCATGACCTTTTGGAACACCAAAAAACTAAACGAAATGACCACCGAACAATGGGAGTCATTATGCGATAACTGCGGCAAATGCTGCTTGCATAAACTGGAAGACGAAGATACCGGACAAATTGCCTTTACCCGAGTGGCTTGTCGATTACTGGATTTGGAAAGCTGCCGATGTACAAATTACCGTGAGCGTACCCGCATCGTCCCCGAATGTATTAATCTAAAGCTGCACGATTTTGCTGAATACAAATGGCTCCCTGCGACTTGTGCTTACCGGCTGTTAAGTAATGGCGAAACCTTACCGGCATGGCATCCGTTATTGCATTCAGGGAGCATCGAAAGTATGAAAAAGGCAAATATTTCAGTTAGCGGCTATGCCTTAAAAGAACAGGATATTGATGATCTAGAAGACCATATTATAGATTGGTTAGATTGACCTCTACGTTAAACGGTGGGGATGTTGATTTTTGTAGATTAAACCCAATGCGGTTGACTTACCGTGTTTTCAACCAAAGTACATAGCTCATATCACATCGACATGTCAGGGTTTAAGGTCAATAACGATGCCTGCGCCATCAACAGACTTACGTTTTTCCACCTCAGGTTCGGGTGACATTAACCAGCCCCCTTTAAGTTGTAACGGTTGATCATTCTTTTTTGGCTTCGGTGCAAATAAGGCATCAACGGCATTTTGGGTGTCGCTGTTTACTGACTTGCTTTGTTGAGCATCGTCTAACTGACTAAACGGAATCGAAAGATCCAAAGGGCGTTGTAGCGTTTTATCATCATTAATTTTAATGCCCGTTATGGGACGTTTTGCAGCAGTGGATTTTTTTGTATAGGACGCATTGTCGGATTGATTAAAGCCACTTAGAAATAGATACGACAAGGTTGTAAAAACTAATAAAAATAAACGGTAATTTTTCATCTTGATTTTTCAACTTCAAAGGGTAGGTTTTCCAAACAAGTACAGCAAATGTTAAGCCTAAATTACACCTAGGTAACTCGCAATGAATAATTCCCCATTTAAGCAGGCCGTTGGCTGAGCGAAGCCGAAGCCAGCAGTGGTTTATTTTTTGCGAGTTGCCTTAAATAAGAGCCAGGTACGCCATCGATAATAGCAACCTTTACCGCCAAGTCCAGAGTAACCGGAATAATGGATAAAACAGACAACGAATGCCAAAATATTGAATCAGCCTTAGCGGAAAGTGAAGAGCGCTTTTCGCAAATGGCGGAAATGACCGGGGAATGGTTATGGGAGCAAGACTGCAAAGGCTATTATAGTTACAGTAGTGCGGCCGTAAAACAAATTCTTGGCTACCGCCCGGACGAAGTTATCGGCAAACATTACACCCAATTTCTAACTGCCAAAGATCAAGCCAGTCAGCAACATTATGCCCAAAGTCGGCAGCCTTTCTATGGCTTGACTAATCATTACCGGCATAAAGACGGTCATCAGGTTTTAACTGAATCTACCGGTTTACCACTGATTGACACGACCGGTAAACTGCTCAAATGGCGTGGTGTTGATCGCGATATTACCGCCAAAAAAGCAGCCGAACAACAAATTCGTAGCACGCAGATAGCGTTGGCAATCACTCAAAGTGAAATCAATATTGCCCAGAAAATACAAATCTCATTATTACCGTCAGCCCCCATAAAAACGGCTGACTTTGAAGTCACAGGCATTTGCTTACCCGCTGAACAAATTGGTGGCGACTACTTTGACTATTTCTTCCGCGATGAAACCCATTTGGATATGGTGATAGCCGATGTGTCAGGGCATTCAATTGGTCCGGCGCTATTTATGGTGGAGGTGCGTAGCGCCATTCGTGCACAAGCCCAGCGCTCGGGAAACGCGTCAGAAATACTCAAAATACTTAATGATTTTTTGTATGACGATTTAAACAAGACAGATTACTTTATTACCCTATTCTATTTGCAATACAACATCACCACACAACAATTAAGCATTGCCAATGCGGGACATCCCCCGCCATTATTATTTAAATCGTCCCAGATCGACAATACGCGCGACTCAAAGCAGTCGCTGGCTCAGCGTGGATGCCAACTGCTGGACGCCGATGGTCTAATCCTTGGAATACGAAAAAACATCACGTTTGAACAAAAAACACTGACGCTGACCGCTGGAGATTTATTGTTAATCTATACCGACGGATTAATAGAGGCTGAAAGTCCAGAAGGTGAGTTTTTTGGTATCGAGCGCGTGAGCGATACTTTTATCCGTAATGCTCAGAACTCGCCACAACATATCATCACGGCAATATTAAATGCGTTAAAACAATTTTGCCGCAAAACAACCTTCAATGACGATATAACGCTGATGGTATTTAAAACAAAAAAACCGCCCCCAGTTTCCTAAGGGCGGTCTTGTTTTTGCCGCTAATGCTTTTGCTAGTAGTCGTAGAGCGGTTTCGCGCCAGCAAACCGCCGCAAGGTACACCCTCAAAACAATCAAGCCTACCCACAAGACATACCCCCCTGCCAAGTAAGCTCTGGGCAGGGGTCAGGTGCAAGGCGTCTTGCGGTGGATTGCTAGCGCGAATCCACCTTACGGGTTAAATTTAACAAAGTAGAACTACCCTACGCGGCTTTATTTTAACACCCATTTACCGTATTTCTTGATTTCCCGATACATTGCATCTGGCGCCAAATCGATATCATCTGGCCATACCACAACGCCATTATCAAGAGATGCAAGACGAAAGTACACAGGATCTCTTAACAAACTAAATACCCCCGTTAAGTGGGTTTCTTCAAATAACACGGTGCCTGTTGTACCATCTTTAAAAGAAACTTTTAAACTAAAATCGGATCCAGGCACAACCTCGATGACATCCCAATACATACAAACATTATCTATTTTAGGGGTGGAATTCTTTTTGGCTGCAATCTTTCCGAACACAACTTCCAATCATCCAATAATTCTGCCTGATGAAGTTCCGCCCAATCTAAAGCCAACTCTTGAGCTCTGCGCGGCAATGATCCTTCAATCAGTTCCAGTTTATTAATATCAATGATCGCCTTAAATTCAGCATATTCAATATGAAAATGCGGAGGTGCGGAGGTGCGTGATCATCAAAAAACATCTTAATCAAAATACCATAAAAGGCACTAATGGTCGGCACAATAACCCATCCTTTTTTCATATGTGGATTAAGTATAAACCCAAGTTAGGAAATGGCGTAAATAAAAAAACCGCCCCCAGTTTCCCGAGAGCGGTTTTTGTTTTTCGTTACATCAGATTACCGTTGTACCACGAAGAGTGGATTGCCTAGCGGCGAATCCACCTTACGGGTTACAGCTTTAGAAAAACTGTTTAGCAAAATTGGCAATTGCAATAGCGAGAACTGCGCCAAGCATCCACTTAACCAAAGCCATCTCACCGCGAACATTGGCAATATCCGTTTTGATCTCTGCAACAGCAAGCGCGATATCATTGCGCGTAGCGATCTCAGCTTCGCCGCTGACATCCTTGAAAGCCTCTGCCATGGCTGAAGCCTGTTCACGCGAAACGCCTGCTTTTTCCAAACGTTCAACAAATTTCAACGTATCAAATGTAATCGTCGCCATTTTATTTTTCCTAACCCATAAAAATAAGACCGAAGTATATCACAACAAAAAAAACCGCCCCCAGTTTCCCAAGGGCGGTTTTTGTTTTTCGTTACATCAGATTACTGTTGTACCACGAAGGGTGGATTGCCTAGCGGCGAATCCACCTTACGGGTTACAGCTTTACCCGACTTTTTTTTCAGTTTTAGCCAAATATAAAAACATCGCAAAAATGGCAACACCGATTACTAACATTGCAAAAATAGCCATCACAACTCTCCTATTTCTTTTGTTTTTTGCTTGATTTTAGTGATAACTACAAAACCCGCAAAAATAAACAACACCATGAAAAACACGCACATCCAAAATAATACACCAATATCACCCACTTTGAAAAGCGCACCCAATGCGCCACCCATAGCGATCAGGAAGGCACTTAACAAACTTAACGCTGTTCTCAAAGTATTCAGAGACTCTTTTATCTCATCGATCTTTGCCATAAACTTTTTCTCCCCAGAACCACAGCTTCGATTTAACATAAATCCAAATATGCAGTGGCACAAACAAAAAAACCGCCCCCAGTTTCCTAAGGGCGGTTTGTTTTTGCCGCTAATACTTTCGCTAGTAATGCAACGAAAGTATCAGGGATTTTTGATACCCGTGG
>CANNKH010000229.1 GCA_947504985.1 Methylococcaceae bacterium
CATGGTAAAAAAAGCTTTTTGTTTAACAGCCAAAGCATCCATATCAATGCCATCAAAAAAGCGATTAATTCGATAATCATTAATGACTTTATCATAAAAAACATCAACGGCAGCTTCAACGGCAGCTGCGCCACCGATTCTGTCATATAACGATAAGCTTGCTTCTTCTGTACTCATGCTGTTCTCCGGGATTATTATTATAAAAGATGGGGTCTTTGCCCACGGCAAGTGTATAGCAAGCTGAAAACTAATACAATCTAGCTCTGGTCACAACTCACTGCTCATCTCGAAGAAAGCTGACAGTGCGCAGCTAGGGGCATGAGGAATGAATCTTGTAGCGAGGGTTTTTCATCAGGCATAAAAAACCCTCGCTAAGAAAAACTTAGCGAGGGTTGTGTGCTATTGAAGCTAAATGCTTAAGCTAACAAGCCTTTAACATCAGATAATACATGGCGACGGCTATAACCGAAACCTAATAAACCCATGCCTAACATGATTAGGGTCATAGGTTCTGGTACTGGTACCGTGTTAAATTCATTTGAGACTTGAGTAATAACCGACCCACCTGTATTAAAAAGAGTATCTTTTACGTAAATAGTCTGGCGACCGGGAAAGTTGACATGACCTGATAACGGATCGGTGTTTCCATTTAAGCTATTTAATGTTAAGAAAGGGGTGCCGGTGAAAGTACTATTATCGAAAAGCTCTTTAGTAACGAATTCACCTATATTACCAATTGTAACTGAATCTAATGCAACACTCGTGATCAGCTTTTCGTTGAGCGAAGTCATAGAGTATTCAAAGTTACCACCACTACCTGAATAGCCACCGAGTTCGTAAAATGGACTAGCAAAGTCTATAATATTGGGGGTAAATACAACAGCGTAAAGTGTTTCCTCAACGGTTATAATTTCACTTATGGCAACATCAATCCATTGACCTAGACCAACCAAGTCGCCAGTTAATGTTCCTGTGGTCGCGTTGAATGACATTATATTGTCATATTTTATTTCGCCTGCAGATGGACGAGAGACTGGAGGATTAAGGTAACTTCCACCGGTGCCTGTCCAGTCATCGACAGTTCCAGACCAGATAACTCCTGCAGAAGCCACACTGCTCGCCATCAACGTTGCAGCTATTAACAGGCTGCTGACTAATAATTTAATTGTCATGTTTATATTCCTAAGGTTATATTGCTGTATAAACACATTGCTGCGTTCATTGATTAAGTTAGCGCCTTATCTTTTGGTACTGTAATAACCTAAAGCAGTATCCATGCCAATCTATAGCAATGCTAGGCATGATAGGCGGTTAACTATTTTTATCGGCTTCTCTCACTACGCGAACGACTACTAATCCATCAATAGTGTAAAAAAAGCTGTCAACTTAGCGGTAAGTAAACGCCTTAAACAGATGACAACCTCTAGTTTATAAGGCATCGAGTAGAATTAGCGGTGTATAAATACCTGACACTAGAGCTGAATTTGATGGCACTTAGGAGGATGTGTGCTTTGAGCCATGTTTGGCGTTGTTAAGGGCTGCTCTGATTATCTTGCCTAGCCATGCTGGAGTGCAACAGCTAAAGCTAAAGCTGTTTTACTCCAGTGATGATGCTTACCAAGCCCCTATATTAGTCATAGACAACCAAGGCTCTTTGGCGGGCAAGGGTGTGCCTTTTTGCAGGAGTTCGATAGAAATACCATCGGGTGAGCGTATAAAAGCCATATGACCATCACGGGGTGGGCGGTTAATTAATACACCGGCAGCCATTAAGTTCTCACAAGTTTGATAAATATTCTCGACTTCAAAAGCAACATGGCCAAAGTTACGACCACCGCTATAGTCTTCGCTATCCCAGTTATAAGTCAGTTCTAGCAAAGGCGCTTGGCCAGCTAAGGCGAGGGCTTCATCTTCTGGGGCATATAAATACACCAAGGTAAAGCGACCGGGTTCGCTGTCAAAGCGATGGCTTTCTTGCAGTCCTAGTTTATGGCAATAAAAAGCTAGTGATTCTTCTAAGTTCTTAACCCGAATCATCGTGTGTAAATAGCGCATGGTGTTTGACTCCTGTGTATTGATAAATTACTGGTTCCCAAGTTCTTGCTTGGGAACCAGCTAACGAAGCTCTAGCTTCGCGGTGCTGGAAGCAAGAGCTTCCAGTACCGCATTCCCAAGCACGAGCTTGGGAACTAGCACCAGTGCTCGTCAATCCGGCTAGTATGTTTATGGGCTAAACGCGCTCTAAAATGGCCGGTAAAAAAAACTCATTGACTAGCATCTGATGATGGGCGATGCCATACACGGTCCTTCGCCCCCACAGGGCTTGTTGTATATTAGCTTCGCTCAAGGCCTTGTCTGTCCACGTTTGCGGTTTAACTAGGCTGACATCCATAGAGATGCGTTCAAGTTTGGGGTAAGAAAAAATAATTTCACCTAAAGGCCGATTGCCTAAATGAGCCAATTTATTATTAACGGCCTTGATAGTCGATTCAGGAATAATGGTTCTGGCTAAGATAAGCGGTGTGCCGTGCGCATGCAATAATACTTCGCGAACTAGATGGTAACGTTGCTCCGGTAAGCCCATTAAGCGACGTTCACTTAAAAACGGCGTGCACCAGCGTTGTAGTAATACCTTAACCTGCACGGCATTGCCATAACGATCGCGTAAGCGTTGGGTTAAGGAGCCGGATTCATAAGTCCAAGATTGCACGGCTAAGGGCAGTTTATGGCGTAAACCCGGACGGTTTTCCTGCCATAAGGGTTCACGCTTCAATAACAAGCTGGGTAGTGTCAAACTAAACCTCGGCATAATCAGTCGATGTACCCAGCCAACGATCACAGAGCGGTTGTATGGCGTGGGGTGATTCTGTATACAGTTGTGCGCCGGCTAGTTGCACGGCATCTAGCAAATCGGCATCACGTGCTAAGTCGGCAATTTTAAAATGCACAACACCGGTTTGGCGCGTGCCCATCAGTTCACCTGGACCGCGTAATTCTAAATCTTTTTCAGCTATCACAAAGCCGTCGCTGCTATCTCTTAATATGCCTAGGCGTTGTCTAGCGGTTAATGACAACGGCGATTGATACATCAATAAACAATAGCTGTCATTGTCACCGCGTCCTACTCGTCCACGTAATTGATGTAATTGAGATAGCCCTAAGCGTTCGGGGTTTTCTATCACCATTAAACTGGCATTAGGCACATCAACACCGACTTCGATCACGGTGGTGGCGACCAGTAAATCAATGTCATGGTTTTTAAAGGCCTGCATGACCGCATCTTTGTCGGCACTTTTCATACGTCCGTGGATCAGGGCAACGCGCACCTTAGGTAAGGCTAAGGTTAATTGTTCGGCGGTTTTTTCAGCGGCTTCACATTCTAAGACTTCGGATTCTTCAATCAGCGTACACACCCAATAGACCTGAAACTTTTTTTCTACCCAATGTTCAATGCGGTCTATGACTTCTTGACGACGTTCAGAAGGAATAACACAAGTGACTACGGGCTTTCTGCCAGGAGGCAACTCATCAATAATGGAAATATCCAAATCAGAATATTGCAACATTGCCAAAGTGCGTGGAATCGGTGTGGCAGTCATCACTAATTGATGCGGTCTACTATCGTCTTGTTGGCCTTTTTCACGCAGTGCCATGCGTTGATGCACGCCAAAACGATGTTGTTCATCAATAATAATCAAACCCAGTTTATGGAAGTTAACACTGTCCTGAAATAAAGCATGAGTGCCGACAATAATGCCAGCCGTGCCATCGATTAAGCTTTGTAAGGCGGCTTTGCGGGCATTGCCTTTGAGCTGCCCCGTTAAATAAACGACTTGAGTTTGAAAGCCTTGAAACCAGATGCTGAAATTACGTTTGTGTTGTTCGGCCAATAATTCGGTGGGTGCCATTACCGCGACTTGATAACCAGCACTTAAGGCTAATAAAGCGGCGTAAGCTGCGACAATAGTTTTGCCAGAACCAACATCGCCCTGAACCAAACGCATCATAGGGTGCGTGGAAAGACAATCTTCGGCTATTTCTGCGATAACCCGCTGTTGAGCGCCGGTCAGCTTAAAGGGTAAATTGTTTAAAAATAAAGCACTCGCAGCAGCATCGCCATAAAAGCTCGGTGCGCGCCAAGCCTTAGCTTTGTTTTTAGCTTTTTGCATACTCAACTGGTGTGTAAGTAATTCTTCAAAAGCCAAGCGCTTCAGAGCCGGCACTGTGCCATTTTCTAAGGCTGTCAGCGTGACGGATTCATCAGGTGCATGTAGTGTTTGTATGGCGGCGGCTAAAGAAGGGTAAGCCTGTTTTTTTAAAATAGACTCAGGTAACCAATCGATCAATAACTCGGCATGGTTTTCGCAAAGCGTTAAGGCCTGTTTAACCGCTTTTCTGATCGTGGTTTGGCTTAGACCTTCCGTTAAAGGATAAACAGGGGTTAAGCGTGTTTCGGTAATGGTGGTCTCAGGATTGAGTAAGATTTGATAATCAGGATGGGTCATTTCCAATCCGGCATAGCTGTGTCGAACTTCTGCAAAACAACTGATCAAGGTGCCAGGTTTGAGTGAATTATGTTGATGGGCGTTGAAATGAAAGAATTTTAAAGAGATAGAGCCAGTATCATCACTAATTCTGCACACCAGCCCTTTGCGGCCTCTGGGTAAAACATCAATAAACTCAACGCGGCCTAGTATTAATGCGGTCATGCCCGCGATTAACGAGCCGATAGGAGAAATGCGGGTCCGGTCTTCATAACGTATCGGTAAATGAAAAACTAAATCTTGGATAACACGGATACCTAGTTTTTCTAAGCGCTGCGCAGTTTGTGCGCCTATGCCTGTTAACTGAGTAACCGATACGTTAAGTTGGTTCATA
>CANNKH010000230.1 GCA_947504985.1 Methylococcaceae bacterium
AAATAGACAGAACCGAGAGCATAAAAATACACTGGGTTTAGTCACTACGCCCGACCAAGGTGTCAATGGTTTTGTCTATGAGAAGTGGGTAAAGAAACAACAAGACGGCTATACATTATTCAAAGCCTCGACCTATTCAAATCCATTCTTACCCGAAGATTATGCCGATCAAATATTAGCCAACTACGATCCGATATTGGCGCAACTGTATCTTGAGGGTGAGTTCGTCTCACTCAACCAAAACAAGGTTTATCACTTTTTCGATAGGACTAAACACCATGTTGCTCGATCTCTTACGGTTAATGATAGCGTTATTCATATCGGCCTTGATTTCAATATCGGTGGCTGTTGTGCTGTAGTTTTCGTCATTGAAAACAATAACCCGATAGCGGTTGATGAATTTGTTAGTCATGACACGCAAGACTTTATCAACAACCTAACGCGCTATGCTGGGAAAACCTGCGTGATCTATCCAGATGCAAGCGGTAAGGCCAACAAAACAAACTCAAGTCAGTCAGACATTAGCATGATTGCTCAAGCGGGCTATCAATTACAGTACAAGCCTAGCAATCCAGCCGTAAGAGATAGGATTAACGCCTATAACGGGTTACTCAGTCACGATAGGCTGTTAATCAATACTGACACTTGTCCGAACCTAACCAACGCCCTCGAGACGCAAGGCTATGACGACAAGGGCGATCCCGAAAAGTTTAACGCCCATCCTGCGATTGATGATTGGACAGATTCCAGCGGTTATTTTATCGCCTACAAATATCCGGTTATCCGGTCAATGCAAACAGCTCAGATACTAGGACTTTAATAATGAACGGTGATACAGCTAAAAATATCAGTAAAAGACACCCAGACAGCGAAGAAATGCTGGCTATCTGGGAAAAGTGTGAAGATGTAAGAGAGGGTCAAACAGCGGTGCATGAAGCGGGTAACGTCTATCTTCCCGTGTTATCAGGGCAAAGTAATGCAGAATACCAAGCGTACAAAAGACGGGCGGTATTTTACGGGGCAATGAGCAGGACGGTTGATGCGTTTAGCGGAATGATTATGCGAGTACCACCCACAGTGGACAATCCGTCACCTTATTTGGACGATGTAACAGGGCATGATTGCAGTCTGACTGAGTTCGCTGGGGAAGTGCTGGAAGAAGTCTTGGTGACTGGCTTTGGCGGCATACTCGTTGAACATTCGCCAACGGTTCAAGCGGTCACATTGGCACAGGCTCAGGCACTAGGCGCACGTCCATACTTAGCCCTATTTGATGCTGATTCCGTGATTAATTGGCGCATGGATGGCAAGCGCATTACTCAGCTAATACTTGAGGAGGAGGAATATATCGCCACCTCTGAATTTGAGGGAGATGAGCAGTGTTTCTATCGCGTCTTAGACTTAGACGAGACGGGTAATTACAGACAAAGAAAGTTTATCGAAAAGGATAAATACTTTGTGCAAATCGGTGATGACATTTATCCGCTGATGAACGGGAAGCCATTAAAGGAAATACCGTTTTATTTCTTAGGTGATGCGGATGAATTACCCTTACTGGTCGACTTGGTTGATCTGAACGTAAGTCATTATATGACGACTGCCGACCTTGAAAACGGTTGCCATTTTACCGGAATACCTCAACCTTGGCTGGCTGGTGTTCAGTTGCCAGATGGCGTGACCTTATCAGTGGGTGGAGTCAATGCGTGGGTTTTTCCAGACCCATCAGCAAAGGCAGAGTATTTAGAATTTAGCGGTCAGGGCTTAAGCGCATTAGAAAAGCGTTTAGAACTTAAAGAAAAACAAATGGCGGCACTCGGGGCAAAGATGCTGAGTGATTCAGTAACAGCAGAGACAGCAACAGGGGCAAGCCTACGCAGTACGGGCGAGTTTTCGGTACTGGCGCAACTATCTGACAGAGTAGGAAAGGTATTATCACGGGCTTGCTCATTTATGCACCTGTGGGCAAATCTGAAACCCGTAGACATTAAGCTTAATACGGATTATCTGCCAAGTAAGATGACACCGCAAGAACTTCAAGCCCTCGTCGGTGCATGGCAAGCCGGAGGTATATCTTCAATGACGTTATTCAATAACCTACAACAAGGTGAGTTGATAGCGGCAGAGGTGACATTTGAGGACGAACAGGCACAGATAGCAGAACAAGCGCCTGTATTGGTTGCTCCGGTTGTACCAAGTGCCGCTAAGTAAGGTTCTATTCGATTCAACCGTTGAGCTACACCTCGATATGGAGCGTGTAGCCATTGAGTCACGGGCTATTATCGTTAAGCTATTAGAGAATCTTGAAAAAGAACTCATTGCAAAAGTAGCGGATGGCGTAACGGACTGGAGCAAGGCGCGGATTGACAAGCAGCTCAAAGAAGCCAGTACCGTTATCAAGCAATACTATGATGATGCGGCTGGCATCGCTAAAGATACGACAACCAGTGTGGCGCAAGTATCAGCGAGTGCTACAACTGACTCGTTGCTAATGGCGGTGGGCAATCAAGTTGCTATGGCTGCAATACCAACAGCCTCATATCTTGAAACATTAGCCGGTAACACAATCATTCAAGGTGCAACACAATCTGCCTGGTGGAGTCGCCAATCAGAGGATACGGCTTTTAAGTTTCAATCAGCAGTCAGGCAAGGCTTAGTCGGTGCTGAGACAACGCCACAAATCGTTAAGCGAGTGCGTGGGGTGCTGGACATATCGAAGCGCAATGCGGAAACGCTGGTGCATACTTCGGTTCAGTCGGTAGCCAATACGTCAAGGATGAAAGTGTTTGAAGATAACAGCGATATTATCAGCGAGTTTGAGTATTCCAGCGCACTTGACAGAAAAACCTGCCCTACCTGTGGTGCATTAGATAACAAACGCTGGGTAAATGGCACTAACAAACCAGTCAATCATAGTATGGCATTTAAACAGCCGCCGATTCATTTCAGGTGCCGTTGTAGCTGTATTCCGGTCTTAAAATCTTGGCGTGAGCTAGGCATCAACATGGACGAATTATCGGATAACACGAGGGCAAGTATGGAGGGGCAAGTTACCGACAAGACCTTTGCTGATTGGCTCAAGCGCAAGACTGAATCAGATCCAACCTTTGCTGATAGAACACTTGGCAAGGGTAGAGCTGAACTCTGGCGTAACAATAAGATTACGATGGATCAGATGATTAGCGGTGGCAAGCCATTGTCGTTGAGTGAATTGAAAGCTAAATACGATATAAAAAACAAATTAACTCTTAATGATTATATTGCATTAGGTAAAACAAAAGCGGATAGTATTATCAATGCTGTAGGTAGTGGCGAATTAGAGTTCAGGACAGAACTCAACCGACTATTAAATAAAGAGATTGGAACAGATATTAGTGCTAATATTATAAATTACGGAAGTCGAAATGCGGCATCAAAATTAGTTGTTGAAGCATCAAAATTAATACCTAATAGCTGGACAAAAGCAATTGATGATTTTGGATCTCTAACTGTTAGAGAATCAACAAATAGAGCTTATGCCGTTACTTTTAATCAAGACTATACAGGTCGTAAAGTAGACTTTAAGAAGTGGGGGTTTGGAGTACAAGAAGGAAGCAACAATGCTGGATTCATAGTAACTAATAAAGGTAATTTATCGACGGCATTGCATGAACTATCTCATAGAGTACAGTCAGCATTGCCTAATCTTGATGCAATTTTTCAGGATTTGCATAAAAGAAGAACAAACGGGGATAAGCTTAAACGATTAACTGATGTTTACCCTAACAGGGGGTTTAGATCGACAGAGGTCTGCAAAGAAGATCATTATATTAATGCTTATTTTGGTAAAGAGTATTCAGGCCAAGCATTAGAAGTTATGACGATGAGTATAGAGTCAGTTATGACAAAAAAAGATGTATTTAATGAGTTGCTATCTAAAGATAGAGAACTGTTTGATTTAGTTATAGGATTATTATTTCATTATGCTCCATAGAATAGATTTCCATATTCCCTTGCCAAATGATGAGCATGTATTGTTTTTCTGGGATGATAAGACTGGCGATATAACAGGCCAAAGTGCTGCATTTATAAAAGAAAGTGCAGCTTGTGCTATTGATGATGGCTTTATAATTTGCGAAGCAATAAATGGAACTATTCCAGCGACAGATCCATTAAATAATAAAACAGAGTTTTCAGCGCTTGTTGGTCTTGATAATTTACCGAATGAACTAAAGAAATATTACCCAAGCAAAACATCAAAAGGATATGAGGAATTTTCTAATGATGCTCATATTGAATCATTAGTAACCTATTAAAAGCATAATGACAACCATTACATTTGATACCTTAGAGCTAGTCGATAAGCTAAAAAACGCAGGCATACCACAAGAGCAGGCCGAGGCTGTTGTGCGTGTTATTGCCGATGCTCAAATTAAATTAGTCACTAAAGATGATTTAGAAATATCACTATCGCCACTTAAAACAGATCTAGCCGTTCTAAAGTGGATGATCGGCATATTGATTGCTGGAGTGATGTCCTTAGTGTTAAAAACATTCTTCACCTAAAGCCAATGTAGTGGTATAATTTAACCGTGAATTAATCTTGAGATAAAAACACAGTATATCTTTTGTTCCTGCACGGACACTGGGTAGTTAAAATACAAGACGACTTCGAGCTTTGTCTCTCTTAGTCGTCTTTTTTTTGTCTGCAATATTTCACCCACACCAAAGCCAGCTTAACCGCTGGTTTTTTTATGCCTATTTATATCTAATAAAGTGACATTAAAACAGAATATATTGCAATAATTGAATATATGGTATAATGAAGCCAAATCGTTAGGCGATTCACGGGCTAGGCCTTTCACATTCCAACATATCCCCAGGGGAAACAATGGAAAT
>CANNKH010000231.1 GCA_947504985.1 Methylococcaceae bacterium
GGCGCATGACCACCCACCATATAACGCACATGCTCCTTAGCCAATTCATTGGAGGTCATATCCGTTACTTGAAAACCCTGCTGTTGCAAATGCAAAAGCATCGCCGCGCGATCAGCTTCCAGACCACTACTGGAAATACCAACAAAAACTTGCGCCATCTGCGCATTAAAATAACGATAATTAAATTCGGTAATACTGCGACCACCCAACAAACGACAAAATGTTAAAAAACTGCCTGGCGTTTCAGGAATACTCACCGCCAACAGAATTTCGCGATGCTCGCCCACTTGTGCCCGTTCAGCAACATAGCGCAGACGGTCAAAATTAATATTAGCGCCGCTATCAATGGCAATCAGTGTTTGCCCTTTAATTTGTTCACGCTCGACATATTTTTTTAAACCCGCCATCGCTAATGCCCCTGCGGGTTCAGCAATTGAGCGGGTATCATCAAAAATATCCTTGATTGCCGCGCATATTTCATCGGTGCTGACCGTGATAACCTCATCGACATAGCGTTGCGCCAAGCGAAAAGTCTCCTCGCCCACTTGCTTAACGGCAACGCCATCGGCAAACAAACCGACTTGCTCAAGCACCACCCGACTACCCGCCTGCAACGCGCGATTAAGGCAATCGGCATCATCCGGCTCAACCCCGATAATCTTCACATCAGGCCGCACAAACTTGGTATAAACCGCAATTCCGGCAATTAAACCGCCACCGCCAACCGGCACAAAAATCGCATCTAAATCACCAGTTTGCTGACGGAGCAGTTCCATTGCGATAGTGCCTTGCCCGGCAATCACCTCTTCATCATCATAAGGATGAATAAATACCAGCCCTTTTTCATGCGCTAAATCATGCGCGTGGCTATAAGCTTCGCTATAAGAATCACCGAATAAAACAATCGATGCGCCCATACTTTTAACAGATTTAATTTTAATTTCTGGCGTGGTGGTTGGCATCACAATCAACGCGTTAATAGCCAAGCGCTTAGCCGCCAACGCAACGCCTTGCGCATGATTACCCGCAGATGCCGCAATCACCCCTTGCGCGCGCTCCTTCGCATCCAGCGTTGCCATTTTGTTATACGCACCGCGTAACTTAAACGAAAACACCGATTGCAAATCTTCACGTTTTAAAAACACGCTATTAACCAAGCGTTCCGACAACAACGGCGCAAAATCTAACGGCGTTTCAATCGCCACATCATAAACTTTGGCGCGTAATATTTTTTCTATGTATTTTTGAGGCATGTTTAAAATTCGGCTGAAGAATAACGGTATCTGCGCTATTATCGCACACCGTTAAATAACATAACTTACACAAGGAAAATTATAATGACTCAAGATGAACTAAAACAAAAAGTTGCCCACGCCGCCCTGCCTTATGTCAAAAACATAGGCATTATTGGCATTGGCACCGGCTCTACCGTCCGTCACTTTATTGATTACTTAGCAGATTTTAAAGCCGACATTGAAGGTGCCGTCTCCAGCTCAGAAGCCAGCTCAGAACATTTGAGAAAAGTCGGTATTCCCGTGTTGGATTTAAACGCCGTTGGCACCTTAGAGGTGTATGTTGATGGCGCAGATGAAATCAATCCACTCAAACAATTAATCAAAGGCGGCGGCGCGGCATTAACCCGCGAAAAAATCATCGCCGCTGCCAGCAAGCAATTTGTTTGCATCGCTGACGGCTCCAAACGTGTTGATGTGTTAGGCGCATTCCCTTTGCCGGTTGAAGTCATCCCCATGGCAAGAAGCTATGTCGCCAGAGAATTAGTCAAATTAGGCGGTCAACCGGTGTGGCGCGAAAACTGCGTCACTGACAACCATAACCATATTTTAGACGTGCATAATCTGAACATCATCGAGCCGATTAAACTGGAGCAAATCATCAATAACATTACCGGTGTGGTTTGCGTGGGCTTGTTTGCCGCACGACCTGCGGATGTGGTGTTGGTGAGCAATGGTGAAGAGATTTTGACGTTTTAAATTTAGAGCCTAAAGTAAAATCCAGCTTCACTTATTTACTATTTGCAGCACGAACAGCAACATTTGGTATGAAAAAGATAATTATTTTGTTTTTAAGTGTATTTTTTCAGGTAGCAAATGCAGATTTTGTGAAATGCGTCGATAATCGGGGTTATATTCGTTATTTCAGTAATGATGACTCGCTGTCAATTAACCAGCAAATTATCGATGGATGGTCTTGCGAAAAAACAGATAAGAGAACACCTGAACAAAAGCGATTTGATGAAAAAGCTTATGAACAGCGGATGCAAATTCAAAGAGAGCTTGCAGAGACTGCCTATCAAGAATCAGTTAGAAATTATGCAAAATTTTTAAATGATGTCGAAAAAGAACGACGAAAAAATAAATAACGAAAGCTGTAAATTTGTAAGGCGGATTCTCCGATAGGCAATCCGCCATTTCGAGGTGTATCGATGGTGGTTTGCTGTCGCGAAACCTCCTTACAGATTTGAGTCCACTAAAATAATAAGGGGGGACGTATGAGAAAGTTATTAATGTTATGTTTGTTGCTGTCTGGGTGTGCAGATATGCAAATGGCATGGAAGTTAGGTTCTGTGCCTCTGGAAAAAATGGCGGTTATGCAACAGACTGTTTTCAATAAGCCCTGCCAATTAAAGCATGAGCAAGTTGTTTGTCCGTATGATACAGGAACAACTTTTTGTAATGAATTGCATCGGGCAAATGCCACGTTTTATGGTGCAAACACTGTTGTAAATGATTCTGGCATAATGAATTATTTTTATTGCGCCCCAGGGTTGCCACTATTTAAAGGAAAATATAGCAAAGCGTGGTTGATTAGGCATGACAAGGTGATAAAAAACGCGTCTGAAGAAGATTACAATAGGGTAGTTAAAACATGCGATTATGAAGCAACGAAAGCGACTGTAAACACCTCGCCATCAGCGCCAAGAATTGCATTTTTACCAACAAATAATTACCTACTTAATCAATATCAACTGGATAATATGCACAACGCAGAAACACAAAAGCTTTATGACAACATAAGGCGTGATTCAGACAAATCCGATATTAAAAGGCAGTGCGTTGAGGTAAACGGGTATTACGTTGTCAGGTCATCAGTGAAAAGAGATTTCGATGATCTTGAAAAATATTGCCCCGGCATAGACAACCTTGTGACCCCGTGTTTTATACCTGACTAGATTGAGCGGCATATTGATTTAATGCGGTAACGCCACTTAAAAAACGTCTTCAAAACAAGCTAATTATTTTTTATCGCACCCAAGCGTGATTGTTAATGGATTGGGCTGCAAATCATAAACAGCTCCAGTACCATAATCAATAATGCCCCCAAGCAATACACCCCCTCCAGACAGCGAGGGGATCATTGTTGCTGTTTGGGTCTGGCATCCCTCTCTAGTTATCGTAATTTGCAATGATTGATCTCGCTTCGTCTTTATTGAACAGGGCGACATACAACTTTGCCCATTTGAAAAATCAACCTTTGCTTCTGTTGGATTAGTATTAACTGAGACCTGTTGCTCTGTTCCCCTGATGATTGTGGCGCAGCCTGTGGTTAAACAGCAGAATATCGCCAGTATTAAAATCAGTTTCATTTTTAGCCCTTATTTCATGTTGGTTTTTTGTGCCGTAAGTATAGGCTCTAATCTGCCGTGATGTTTAAAATATAAACAAACTTGACAAAATCTATAAATATGTAAATCTGCAAAGTTGTAAATCTGTAAGGCGGATTCGCCACTAGGCAATCCGCCATTTCTAGGCGTATCGATGGTGGTTTGCTATCGCGAAACCACCTTACTGATTTAGAATTATCTCGGCACGTTTAGCCATGTAGGGTGGGCAGGCTTTTTTGCCCACCTTTTCAAGCAGTTACTGTTTCTTCGTGGGCACAAAAAGCATGTGCCCACCCTACCCGACTACCCGACTACCCGACAGCCTGCACTGACACCGTTATTAAAACAGGCTATTGTTTTTTCTGCGTCATTAGTGCCAGAGCATAAATTAATAATGTTTTTCCATTCCCACTCGAAACCTTTACAGTTGAATCCCATTAAATCTCCCCTAACCCCGCTTTTTCTAAGCGGTAGACTGAATATTTACAAGTGCATTATCAGAATAAAACTGTACTTTTCCGGTTTCTATATCGTACATGGCACCAACGATGCCGATGGCGCCGCTTTCCATCATGGCGTTTAATAATGGACTTTCACGCCGAATTTGCATGACGGTCATCTGAACATTTTTCTCGGCAACTTTTTGAACCCAATCGCTAGTCGCTTCTGTTATCTGTACCGATGCTTCAATACCTACCGCATCAACAGCCGGTTTTATTTTGCTTAGTAATCCGGTTAAATGATCTAGCTTCACCTGCCCGCAAGCCCCTTTAATCGCACCGCAATGGGTATGTCCAAGTACAACAATCAATTTTGATCCTGCCAGTTTACAGGCGAATTCCATACTACCCAGAATGTCATCATTAACAATATTACCCGCCACCCGCACACTGAAGACATCACCCAAGCCCTGATCAAAAATGAGTTCTACCGAGGTGCGAGAATCCATGCAGCTAAGAATAATGGCAATGGGAAACTGCCCTTGTCGTGTGTCATTAACCTGCTCAAGCAAGTTTCGGTTAGCTTTTAAGTTATTAACAAAATGCTCATTGCCATTCTTCAATATATCCAGAACTTGCTTTGGTGTTAAAGATTGCTGAGCATCGTAAGTTATCGGACGGGCATTATTCACCGGTGGCAACGTACCGTAGCCGCGCAGATTTTCTATGGTTAAGTGGATGTTTTTCAGGCTCGCTTCACGTTTAAAATTCTCAATTACTTCAAATACGTCGTAATCAATATACTTTGAAC
>CANNKH010000232.1 GCA_947504985.1 Methylococcaceae bacterium
CCCGGTAAAGGCACGGGCTTGGGATTGTCTGTTTCCAGCCGTCTGCTGGAAGAGGCGGGAGGGAGTCTTAGCGCACAAGATAACGTCGGCGCTGGATGCTGTATGTTGTTACAATTTAAAGTATTATGACGAGTTACCTTAGGAACGGATTGAGACTGTGAAAGTATTGGTAATTTTGAGTAAAACAACGATTTTTTTTACTCCGACCATCAAGTAAAAACAATAGGTTGTGATGCTGTAACAACATTTTCTGCCCTATTTTAAGCGTCTTTCACAGTCTCGATTGCTTAAACAGATAAAAGAGGTCTATAAATGAACAAGAAAATTCTTATCATCGATGATGATTCTGCGGTACGCGGCGCATTTAAGCTGATTCTCGATGATGCAGGTTATGACGTGGATGTGGCTGAAAATGGCTTTCAAGGTATTGAAAAAGTTCAGACTGAGCGTCCTGACCTTATTTTTCTTGATCTTAGAATGCCCGGTATTGATGGCGTAGAGACCTTGCGTCGGCTCAAGACGATTGATGCCACGTTGAATGTTTACATCGTGACGGCATTTGCCGAAGAATTTATGGCGCAATTGCAGGGGGCTCAAAATGAAGGCTTGCAATTTGAGCTAGCAAGCAAACCGCTGTCATCAACGCAAATCAGGACTATTGCCCGAGCAGCTCAACCCAAAGAGCGCGTTACCAAGATCAATCAAAAACTGGCTTTGACACTGTATGTTGTTTCTCTTAATGATGAAACCAGAGCAATGTCTGCACAGATTACTCGCATGTTGACCAATCTTTATGAACCCGGACAATGGTCGTTCGAGACGATAGAGGTATTGGCTATGCCGGAAAAGGCGCTGGAAAATGACATTTTTGCGACACCCATGCTGGTGCGTGATGTTCCGCCACCGGTGTTGAAATTACTCGGTGATTTGTCAAAAATGCCTTTGGTGCTAACCACAATTACCAGTCAAAATGATAATGAAATCAGCACGGTGATCATTTAACCTTAGTACAAGGAGTCTGCAAGTGAAAAATTCCCTCAGCAAACTTCGCTTAATTCTCGATACCATCTCTGATGGTGTGGTCGTTGTCGATCACTTGGGTATGGTTCTGTATGCCAATTATGCGGCTGAGCTGCTTTTGGAACGAGGCGATTTAATAGGCACTTCTTTAGCCATTCCCATCAGTCCTAGTCTGGAACGCCAAGAAATCAACTTGATTCGTCCTAGTGGAATGGCTTGGGCTGCATTTCGAGCGACACCGATTCAGTGGGATGGTGTGCAGGGCTATGTTCTTGTTATCAGCGACATTACCTTGTCGAAAATCAATGAAAAATACCAGCTTCAGGCGGCTGCAATTTTTGAAAGTACGCGTGAAGGCATCATGCTGACCGATACTAACAAGCGCATCTTGATGGTAAATCTTGCGTTTTCTCAGATTACCGGTTTTACCGAGGCAGAGGTGCTGGGTAAAACACCTTCCGTGTTAAGTTCTGGGCGACATGATCTTAAGTTTTATGAGGCGATGTGGAAGGTCATCAAGGAAACCGGTCATTGGCAAGGTGAGATTTGGAATCGGCGTAAAGACGGTTATATCTTTCCCGAATTACTCAGTATCAGTGCAGTTAAAGATACGGACGGAAACGTCATCAATTACGTCGGCGTGTTTGCCGATATTTCCAATATTAAGGCAACTGAATCCAAACTGGAATATCTGGCTCATCACGACCCGCTGACGGGGTTGCCAAATCGCATATTGCTGCTATCACGCTTGGAACATGCGCTTGAAACCGTGCAACGCAATGACAAATTGCTTGCCGTGCTGATGATTGATCTGGATCGCTTTAAGGACGTCAATGACAGTTATGGTCATCTGATGGGTGATGAATTGCTGCAACATGTCGCAATACAACTAAAGTCCCGCATGCGCAGTATCGACACGGTTTGTCGCCTGGGAGGGGATGAGTTTACGGTATTGCTGGAGGAAATTGCTCAGCTAGAGGATGCGGCATTTGTCGCCAATGACATTATTAATACGTTGGGCGAGCCTTACCTCCTTTCTAATGGCTGCGAAGTACATATCGGGGCGAGCGTTGGTATCAGCTTATTTCCAACGCATGGCGACAATTCGGAGGTCTTGTTGCAACAGGCTGATACGGCACTGTATCAGGCAAAAACTGAGGGACGTGGTCGATTTACCTATTTTTCAGAAGAGCTGACTAAAACAACGCGTGCACGGATACAGCTTGAAGCACGTTTGCGTCAGGCGATAGAACGGGGTGAACTACGGGTGTTTTATCAGCCACAGATTGATGTGAGAACGGGTTATATCATTGGTGCCGAGGCGTTGGTTCGTTGGCAAGATCCAGTGCGTGGTCTGATTCCGCCGTTGGAGTTTATTCCCATTGCCGAAGAAACCGGTTTGATTACGTCCATTGGTAACTGGATATTAAAGGAAACCTGTTTACAAGGACAACGTTGGATCAATGCCGGTTTACAGCCGTTGAGATTAGCCGTTAATTTGTCTCCGCGTCAGTTTTTGCATAGCGATATCAACACTATTGTTGCAGAAATATTGGCTGAAACCGGTTTTCCGGCTGATTGTTTGGAACTGGAACTTACCGAGAGTGCATTGATGCAGCGTGAACGTGAGGCGATTGATATTCTCAACCGCCTGCATGCCACTGGGGTTAGCATAGCCATTGATGATTTTGGCACCGGTTATTCATCGCTGGCGTATCTCAAGCTGTTTCCGCTGGATGTGCTAAAAATTGACAAGAGCTTTATCGACGACATTCCGCGCCATCGTGACGATATGGAAATTACCGCCACCATCATCGCTATGGCAAGAACATTGCGCCTCAAGGTACTGGCAGAAGGCGTGGAGAATAAAGAGCAACTGGCTTTTCTACTCGCGCACGGCTGTAATCTTTATCAGGGCTATTTGTTCAGCCCACCCGTGCCCGCAGAGGCATTTGAGCGATTGCTGTTGACGTAGAGACGTAGCACTGCTACGTCTTTGTCGGTAATGCCGTGCATAATCCAAAGACGTTGCGGTGCAACGTCTCTACGACAAAGTTATTCTTCGTTCATAAACCGCTGCGCATAAGATTCCCGATGCGGAATATCAATGCGATAACCTTTCAGCATGATGTGCCAATACAGCCACGGGAAGCCGGCAATTTTACCTAGCCACCACATATAACGATTTTTTCTTGGATCTAGCAGCGGAAATGACGGCGTTACTTTGCCGGTATAAGCAAATTCAGCCAGCATTACTGTACTGAGTGACGTGGTTAATGGACAAGAACCGTAGCCATCATAACCCTCGACGGGGGGCTGGTTGCGCATCAGGCCAAGAATATTATCAACGACTACGGGCACCTGTTTACGCACGGCAGCCGCTGTTTTGGCGTTAGGGGTCGAACAAGCGTCGCCCAGTCCAAAAATGGTGCTGTACTTGTTGTGTTGCAGGGTTTTGTCATTAACATCAACCCAGCCTGCGGCATTGGCTAGCGGGCTTTGTTTGATGAAATCCGGCGCACTTTGCGGCGGCGTTACATGAATCATATCGAAGGCTTTAGTTATTTGCTGTTTGTTGCCGTCGCTATCAGTTACTTCAAAAGTTGCTCTTTTTGTCGCCCCGTCAATGGCTATCAAGTTGCAGTTAAAATTAGTTTTAATGCCATAACTATCAACCACTTTGCTTAAGGCTTTGGCAAAAAAAGGCACGCTGAACAACACCCCGCCGGCGTTGCAAAATTCAATGTTAAATTTGTCGAGAATACCTTTTTTACGGAACCTATCTGCTGCCAAGTACATGATTTTTTGCGGTGCACCGGCGCATTTAATTGGCATCGGGGGTTGTGTGAACAAGGCGATGCCGGATGTCATGTTTTTGATACATTCCCAAGTATATTCAGTCGTGTTCGGCGAATAATTGCTACAAACGTTGTTTTTGCCCAGGGTTTCCGTGAGTCCCTGAATTTTGCCCCAATCCAGTTGCAGACCAGGACAGACGACCAGATAGTCATAACTTAGCGTATCGCCACTCCGCAAGGTGACCGTATTTTCTTCGGGATGAAAAGTCTCGGCATAATCTTTTATCCATTTAATCGCCGGATTAATCAAGTCAGCTTCTTTGCGGCTGGCTTGTTTTAAGGTATATGCACCACCGCCGATAATCGTAAAACCTGGCTGGTAATAATGCGTTTCAGAGGGCTCGACAAGGGCAATATCGATAGTGGCATCTTGTATGTGCATATTGTTGGCAACCGATACGCCTGCTGCGCCGCCGCCGATAATCAATACCGTATGGTGTTGTTGTGACATAGTTTCTCCAGATTATTGTTGTTTTAGTTAGCGTGGTTAGAAAAACGGGTTAAGACAAACCTTTTTGCCATGCTTCAAAGCCGCCCGCCATTGATAACACATTGGTATAGCCTAATAAGTGCATGGTTTGCGTGGCAAAAGCCGAACGTCCTCCCGTGCGGCAATAAATAAGTACCGCCTTGGATTTGTCTGTTAGTTCGGGCATTGTCGCTATTTTAAATTCCAGCATACCGCGTGGCAGCAACAGCGCATTATCGACATGCCCCGCCACATATTCGTTTTCTTCGCGGACATCAAGTAGAACAATATTGCCTTCTTTTAGTAATTTTTGAGCCGTCTTGACATCTACTTCAGTAATCTGTTGCTTGGCTTCGGCAACCAAATCTTGTGTGCTCAATTCACGACGGACAGAGCGTGTTGTTTCCCTGACGGCTATCGCATCTTGGCGTTCATTTTCATCAAGACCGCAATAACGGTTGGCAGGTACCGCTTCATCAATTAGTCGAGGTTTGGGTAAATTCAGATTAGCCATGATGTGGATA
>CANNKH010000233.1 GCA_947504985.1 Methylococcaceae bacterium
GTTAAATCATCGGACATTGCGGGCAAAGGCGTGAGTGTGGTGGGTCAGGTGATTACAACGATGGATGAAATTAACCAGTCTTCACGAAAAATAGGCGAAATCATTTCAGTGATTGATGATATTGCTTTTCAGACCAATATCCTGGCGCTAAATGCCGCCGTAGAAGCTGCCCGCGCGGGAGATAAGGGCAAGGGTTTTGCTGTTGTTGCTGTCGAAGTTCGTAATCTGGCACAACGGGCAGCAAAGGCGGCTGGAGAAATTAAAGATCTAATTTATGATTCGGTCAGTAAAGTACAGGACGGCACCAAGCAGGTTTCTGAGGCCGGTCAAACCATGCAAGACATTGTCAGCTCCATAAATGGCGTGACTACGATCATGTCAGAAATTAGTGCGGCATCGGTTGAGCAAACCTCCGGTATTGAACAGGTTAATCAAGCCATCGCCCAAATGGATGATGTAACCCAGCAAAATGCGGCTTTGGTAGAACAGGCCGCAGCAGCGGCTGAGTCAATGGAAGAGCAGGCGGAAAGCTTATCGAACACAGTTGCCCAGTTTAAGGTGGACGGCTACGCCCGTACTGTACGGAGTAACACGACCCAAACCCGATCTGCCGGTTCTTTCCAGGCAGCGCCGCAACATAAGGAATCAACTTTGGCCAGGGGGATTAAAAATCCTGTAGCTGCCAAGCCTACCCCCAGCCAGCCGCCTTCCAGTGAAGAATGGGAAGAGTTTTAGAACAAAAATTGGTCGAGCAGGGGTACGACAATGATTCCTTCAATATTGAGCCGTAGGCCATAAGTAACTACACAAATCCTGAGCCTCGTCATTCCGGCAATCCCCTTGTGCCCCAGAGGGTATGCCGGAATGACGAGGCTCAGGTACTTATGCTGTTAAGCTAGGAGGCTGTCCGAGAACTAACATGCTTAGCTATGTGGGCAGCACTTTTTTGCCCACTATTTGTCTGGTGGCGGATAGATCATAAAGAGTATTTATGTATCAAATTAATTACAACGCGGCTGTCTGCCCGCAGTTTGCGATTGCTGAAACAATGCCATTGCTTGTGGCATGTGTTGTTGCAGTTCCTGAATGCGTGTTGCATGGGCAGGATGCGTAGACATAAACTCAACAGATTGCTGACCTTGCGAAGCGCTCTCCATTTTTTGCCACAGGGTAATGCTTTGTCTGGGATCAAAACCGGCTTTTGACATTAAATCCTGACCAATAATGTCCGCTTCGCTTTCTTGGGTACGACTAAACGGCATTAACACGCCATATTGGGCGCCCAAGCCTAATAAGCCCAAAGTAGTTGGATTTTGACCTAACGCGGTTTGCTGAATAATCCCCATCCCTTGTTGTACCACCATTTGTTGCGATGCGCGTTCGTTACTGTGCTTAGCTAAGACATGCCCGACTTCATGACCGATAACCGCCGCCAATTGGTCTGCATTGCCGCCAAGAAGTTGTATCAAACCGCTATGTACCCCGATTTTATTGCCCGGTAAAGCAAAGGCATTAAAGGTTTTGTCTTGAAAAACGACGACCTCCCAGTTGCCGCCTGTTTGTTGAGTAATCGCATTGGCGATGCAATGGGTTAAGCGGTTAAATTGGGGATTCCGACTGATAGGTTTTTGATTCTTTAAAGCACTGAAGGCTTGTAAACCCATTTGGTTAATTTGCGCATCAGGCATAGCAATAAGTTGGCTTCGACCCGTAGGGCTGGTGGCGCAACCTGCTAAAAGCCATGCCATTATCAAGGTGGGGATGAATTTTTTTAACATAGACTTAATGACTGTAGAGGGTAAGTGGGCTGTTATTTTAACTTACATTCAACGCATAAGGGCAATCGATACGCGCCTAGAGTAAAAGGCTAAAATTAACCTACTTTGGCTTTAATCAGGCTTTGCTTTCAAAGACAGAACCGTAGGACGGATTCGCCGCGAGGCAATCCGTCATTTTAGGACGCATCGATGGCGGTTTGCCTATCGGCGAAACCGCCCTACAGCTCTGCGCGTTTTTGTGCAGCTCCGCTTGAGCGTTGAGTTAGGCTTGGTTGGTTTCGACGTGAGCAGACTTTGACTGGGTGGCTGACCGTTGTGCAAGCTCAATTAAAGAACGTAAAGCTTGATTCACAGCTTCTTCGGTAGGAAATGCTTTAGCCACATCAGGTGACAGCAGCACTAGATTTGTGCCTTTATTGTATTCTTCGAAATATTTACCCCGAACACCAACGCCCAATTCTTCCCGTTTATATTCGGGACGTAATTCAACATGCTTAGCCATCTTCGTATATTCTCCGTTCATAGCGCGTTGCTTCGCGAGCACTAATAATTCTTACGGTGCCTTTTCGTTCTGTATAGGACACCACCAGTAGTTTGTTAGACTTTGATACGCCAAAAACAAGAAAACGAATTTCATTTTTGGAGTTGTCAGGGTCTGGAAAAGTGATAGCCAGTGGGTCGCCAAACACTGATGCAGCCTCGTTAAAAGAAATACGATGCTTGCGTTCATTTGTGATTGATTTTTTAGTATCCCACTCAAATTTCATAAGGTTTATTGAAAGCTTTTACAGAATTTGTATAGTAACGTCCACTGGCTTGAGCGAAAAGAAATAATTTTGTCTATTCAGAGCATTTACCGCGTTTCGGGTAGCTATTTAAACTCGAATTTACAGATTTTCGCTACGAGGAAACTGGCAAGTCGGCTTGAAAAGTAAGCAATAATTACGGGAATGGCGAGATGGTTTAGCACTAAGCTATCGAAGAAATTTTGGAATGAATCCTGAAAAAAGGGGATCTGATTGACATATTGCCTTAAAACGAAAAAATAAATCAACGCAATCCAAAACCCCACGGCATCTAACAACACCGCGATAATCACCGCCCAAATAGAAAACCCTTCGGTAGCCGCCAGAACAAACCACAGCATTGCGGTACTAATCAGCATACTAAAAGCCGCGATTAACCGATGTCCGGTATACCAAAAAAACCACGGACTTTTAAAGTATTTCATAATTTATGGTACTTGCCCTTCTTACACACATAGCAAATTTTGCCTTCCGCCGCCGCTTGTGCCCTACCAAACGGGCTATGCTGACTACCACACGCCCCTTTGCCGCCATTGGAGGTTGTGGAATTGCAGCGTTTATCATCACAAAAATCGCATTTGAATATAGTGCTGACGTTTTGCTGGCAGGCTGGGCATTTTATGGGCATAAAGACTCGCTTTGTTAGCGTTAGATAAAAACATAATAGACTTGTTTTAACGGAATATTAATATTTTTCAAATGGTTATATATTTAAACCTTGTGGTAGTTTCGGAGTGGGATTTAAATTTGCACTCCATAAATATATAAAAATCAATGAGTTAAAGATAAGCGTCATCAAGTTTATTTTTGACTAATTCATTGATTAATAAAGTTAAAACAAGTCTAATCAAAATGGCGGATTGCCTATCGGCGAATCCGCCCTACAGCTCTCATAGCTTATGGTATTTGCCTTTCTTGCACACATAGCAAATTTTACCTTCCGCCGCCGCTTGTGCCTTACCAAATGGGCTATGCTGACTACCACACGCGCCCTTGCCGCCATTGGAGGTTGTGGAATTGCAGCGTTTATCATCACAGAAATCGCATTTGAATACAGTGCTGACGTTTTGTTGGCAGGTTGGGCATTTTATGGGCATAAAGACTCGCTTTGTTAGCGTTGGATAAAAACATAATCAAAATGGCGGATTGCCTATCGGCGAATCCGCCCTACAGCTCTACAGCTCTTACAGATTTAATGATTATTTTCCGTATCTTTATCAGAACCAAAGAAATAATCTTTTGCTTGTTCTTTAGACGTTTCTTTAATGGCTTCAGCAGCTGCTTCATCGCCTTCTGTCACTGTAACTCTTCCTGCTTCTTCAGCACTTCTAGCAGCAGATCTTGCAGCATCATCTGAACTGCCAACTAATGCTTTAAAAATCCCTCCTACTGATATTGCAGATGCAGAATTAGTTGTTAAAACGAAAACGACTGCTGCTAAACCAACTGTGATTTTTTTTGTAATTGTCATAATGCTCCCCTAAGAATGATTGACCCGATTATAATTTCCACTTTTTACTCATACCAAAATCTCCAAAAATCATGACATTTCAAATTGTGATTTGGGTTAGCATGATCGTAGCCCGCACACCCATGAATTAAACTCTTCCAATACTATTTTTTCTTTTTATCTGAGGAATTGCTCTTATCCTTATTTGGCGTAAAGGCTTTTTTTACTTTTTCTCTCACATATATCCTGCCACTTGTTACTGCCGCTTTAGCCCCTGATTTTACGAGACCTCCAAACCAGTGAGCAGACGCATTTTCATTGAAAGAAAAAATTAATAGCATCGCAATAAAAACAACAACTACTTTTTTACGATAAGACATAAATAACTCCAAGGTTTCTCGCAAACAAAAATCAATTTGTCTTACGTTTTGATGTCATCACTTCAATAATAATTGGTAATATCGATAATGCGACAATACCGAGGATGACTTTCTCAAAATTTTCTTTAACTAAAGTCATTTGACCAAAATAAAAGCCTGCCAATGTCAGGCTTAATACCCATATAAAGCCTCCAGCTATGTTGTAGGTGATAAATTTACGGTAAGTCATTTTTCCAACACCAGCTACAAATGGTGCGAAAGTGCGTACAATCGGCACAAACCGAGCAAGCACAATAGTTTTTGAACCATATTTGATAAAGAACGTCTGTGTTTTTTCGATATGATTAGGGTTAACTAAAGCCCTTCCCCGCCAAGTCCAAGACAATACTTTTAAGCCAAAGTATTTACCAACAGCATAATTACAGCTATCCCCCATTACTGCTGCAA
>CANNKH010000234.1 GCA_947504985.1 Methylococcaceae bacterium
AACGCCGCCAATCGATACTATTGCTAGTTTGTGGATTGCGTGAACCGGTAATGACCGGATAACGCGGATCACCGCCAATAAAATCGACCCAAACCGTGTCGTCGGGCAAAATTTCTAGTTCTGTTTCCCATTTGCCGGTGCGTGATTTATCGCCTATCGGATATTCAATTTCCGCTTCAGTCAAAACATCACCACCGCTATTGATACCGGGTATTTCTACGCGGCAGGTTCTACGCTTTGGGTCATAACTCCGCACCACTGCCGGATAACGACCGACTAAATTACCGTTGTCCATTATTCTGTTAATTCACTGAGCCATAATTTTGTATATTGATCGGACGGTGTGCCGTCTGTTCCCGAATTAAACACATGCGCCGCTGTGATAATCACTAGCGGATTGCCGCTCTCAATAGCAATTAAATCCCCTGCACATAACGTCTCTGAATAGTAAATTTTGGCAATTTTGCGTAACACTAAACAGCGCGTTAAATTCTTCAATTGTAATTCTGTCATGTGCGGCATAAACCGAGCTGATCTTGCTTTGGTGCGATTGCCATAGACAAACTCGCCCTTCTCGTTGACAGAATAGAAGGATTGCACCTCATGACGCTCAGAAAAACCGCTTTTAATATCCTGACTGTCATTGTTGGGCAATGTCATCGTGGTAGTTTGGTTAAATAAATCGGGCAATCTAAAAAACTTCATTTTGCCCGACTTCCAGCGTAACAACCCGCCATTTTCTTGTAGTGCGCGGGCAATGTGAAAACTGGGAGATTCACCGACATAACACATAAAGCGATCCACTGGAAAATCAGCATCAATGGATTGCAGACTTGCTCCAGCGGCTTTATAAATTTGCTGTAAAGTCGCCTTTTCTTTGACAATCGCTTTATCACGCACAAAAGCAATGGTATGACACGATTCTAATAAGGCGGTAATACGCAAATACTCAATTTTTTTATCACCTTGCATCGAGCGTTCTTCAGCGCGTACCGATTTGATAATATAAAATCGGTCACTGGCATTACCGGCTTGAATCGTTTTGCCCTCAGCCAGTGCGCTTCTTATGCTGTCATCCACGCGAATTTCAGCTTCCAGCGTCACGGGTATGGGTATCGCGTCGGAGCGAATAATCACACGGCGAATTAAATCGCCACGTAATGCCGTTCCATTAACCACAATCCGACTCATATCGTAATAATCGGTCTACAAAAGGCTAAGTGCCCCAAGTTTTGCTCATAATCCGTAATATCCGCCATGACCTCAGCCACCGAGCGACCATACACCTCTAAGCCTAAGCCGCGTGTTGACTCTAAGTAAATCGCGTTTTCACGTTCGACATACAGCAAAAACAAGGGTTTGATAAGCGCCCATTCACCGGTTGTTAAATCGGTCGTTTCTGTAATCACCCACGCTTGACTGGCTAAAGCCGCATAACCGATATATTTACGGGTCGCAGCTTCAACCAACGCCAACAACACATCAGCCGAAAGCAACGTACCAATCGGACGCTCGCGGCTGGAAAATTGAGTCATTAATTCCGTGATAGCGGTCATTATCTAGCAATATATTGGTTGCTATGACGTGGCGCACGATCTTGTTTAACCGGACGATAATGGCTGCTAGGTGTAGGGCCGCCATTCCCCACGGCGCGAGATTTGGTATCACCGGCGCGGTAGTCTTTAGAATTGCCTTCATAGACTTCGCCATAATAGTGATAGAACAACGTGCCGCTAAATTGCAAAATTTGTGAACGGTTTTCCCAGTCACGATCAATCGGGTCAAGCTGCATGAAGCAATCCCAAATGAATTTTTTGCGTAAATAGTTTTGTGGTGTGCCTTCGTAAATCGTAGCATCGAATGTACCGCCGTCGGCAATCAACGACAACAACGTAGACGATACGCGATTTTTCATGGTTTCCATCAAAGTGATCGGACCTTGTTGAGCCGGTTTAACTTGTTGTGGTTGCCAGCGTGTTGTGCCTAAAGGCATAACAACTTCAATTTCACCTTGCGGCGTTAAATCAGGCCAAGGCGCTTGTTTAACTAACAAGTAAGTTTCTTCATAACCTTTAATCTCAAACGTAAAATCACTGTTAATGGCTTTGTAGCCTAGATTTTGCGTAGCAGAGTAGAAGGTCTTAAGGTAGCGGTCTTTAGAGACTGTCATAAGAGTATCCTCAAAATAAATACAGGGTTGTTCTGGTTGCCCAGCGCAAGTGAAGTATGTCTGTTAATTTTTTTAGGATTTGCCGCGTTTTCCTACATTCATTAATCAGGAAAATGGCGCATAACAGAACGTGTGCAATCGCTATCATGACAATAAATTACTCTTTACGGACACCTGCCATGATTAGAACCTACTGGAACATCGACCACACACCGATAGCGATTAGCCTTGATCAATTACTGTATGACCTTCGCAAAGATGACGGCGCGGACGGCTTGATATTTGATGCGGTAAGTTTTGCTGACATCATTGAAGACGCGGACGGGCGTATTGCTTTGGATGCAATGCTGTCGCCTTATAACAAGCTTGAAACCAAGATGGGCATTTTGCAAAAAGTCATGGAACGTGCTGGCACAGAAATTAAACCCGTGTCGCAACAACTAAGCGAACCGTTTACGCAAAATGGCACGGCTAACGTGGCGTGTATTTTTGAATTATCAGATGGGCAAACGATCAGCGTGTTTTTTCATAATCCCGATACCACGCCAAAAAAGATAATGCCCACCGATGAAATGGTCAGTTGGAAATGGTTATTGAACAAAAAAGACATCACGATTGTGGTCGCGCCAGAAAAAGGCAAGGATTTAAACGTTAGACAAGTTGCCACCAGGCTAATGAAATTGGCTGAGAAAAACAGTCCAGCGTTTCAACGTACCAATGCTAAACGCGCTGAAAAGATGCAAGCGTTAGAAGGCTTAAAAACCGAAGTGGCAGGGTTAGAGAAGACTTTAAAAGACAAACAGCATGAGTTGGAAGTGGCTAAGATTGAGGCTGAGGATAGGGGGAATCAAGCCAATAAGCAACCCACAGGACAATCCGTTAATGTTGACGGACTGGATTACACGCCAATTGACTTAAACGCTGACAATGCAAAGCTGGAATGGGATAAGGCCATTTTAGAAACAGACGGCAATGAATTTAAAGCGGCTAAAAATGTTTATCAGAAAACATTACAAGGCCATTATGTCAATACTTCAATCGGTAAGGTTTTAATTTCTGGCTCTGGATTTCGTGAAATTAAGGAAGGTCTTAATAAAGATAGCTTAAGAGCTAAAACCGTCCCCTATATTCCAGCGATTCTAAAAGAGGGCAGTGTTGGAGCTTTTGACCCAAATAGAAAACCAGATAAAAAGCCTGAAGTGACTGGATATTATCCTTTTACCAAGACGTTAGAGATAGACAAAAAATTAGTTACTGCTGTATTGAAAGTTGAGCAAAAAGAAAAGGGTGAGTTTGTTTATCACTTAAGGACGACTGAAGATAGTACACTTGATTCTATTGTGTTTGATGCCGCTAGAAGACCAAGATTCAATCCTAAGACAGATAGATGGGTATCTACCGAAACCGGAAGTCACTTAATGATTCGTGGCGATAAGGTTGTTGCTGGTGCTGGTGGCACCTTTAATGGCAAGTCCGCGCATGATATGACGGCAAAAAGAAATAGCCAGGCTATCAATGGGCACTCTGTAAAAGATACCATTACAGAGCTTGTAACCAGTTTTGGGACTGACAATGATGTCTGGAATGCAAGTATTGACGAAGTTAAGTCATTGCATGAGGATGATTTTAAGGCGCTTGCTGAGAACTTGGAGGATTCAAAATACTACTCAGAATCAATGCTTTTAAGAACTAAGCGAACCGGCAATGAAAAACTGATTAATTTTGCTGAAAAATCACTCAGCGACCATACCAATGCAAGAAATAGCAATGCAAAATCACGCAATGATAAACTGCAAGAAGCAGCATCAAGGTTTGATGCCATGAATACTGTGCTAGGGGGTAAAGAGGCTATAAAAGAAAGAATAGCAAAAGCAAATAAATCAATAAGTATGGGGCATTTTACAGAGTCAGAAAAAACAACAATAAAAACACTGAACCAGCTTGGAAAAATGCTTGATAGTGTATCGCTTGATCAAGATGATATTTCAGATATTGACAGCATGATTAGAATGACGCTTGACGGTACAAATGAAAACGCCAGCTTACTCAGGTTTATGCCCGATTCACTGGCGTTTCGGGGATTGACAGAGCCAACCCTTGACGCAATTATAGAACCAGACACAGGCGGAATCAATATTATTATTCTCAAAGTCACCGATTTAGACGGTAACGAGATTATAGAGCTTGAAGATAAAATAGAACAGGAAACCACTCAAGTAACTGCCAGTATGATTGAATATATTACGCAAGATGTATTCAAGGGAAAATCATTAAAATCAGCCATTAACGAATTCATTAAAAAATTTAATGGGCAAAATAATATGTTTCTTGGTGGTCTCGTAAATGTAACGTTTGATGCACTAATGAACGAATACATAAAAGACCATTGCGACGATGTGGTTAAGGCATTAGCTAAAGACAATAACTCAGTTAGATTTGAGATGTTTACAAAATCAACAAGTGAAAAGTTTGGAATTGAACTGCAAGTCGTGGTCGATTATTGTAAAAATGCAATTAACTTAAATCCACCTTCAATCGAGCAAACGCAAGCCACGCCTGAAGTCATCACCACAACAATCAACACCAACAATGCGCCTGAATCTGAACCCGCGCAAGGCATAGACCCCATAGCCAAGTCCAACATAGAAGCCGCCAATATCAGCGCGGCAATCAAAAAGAAAGCGATTGCT
>CANNKH010000235.1 GCA_947504985.1 Methylococcaceae bacterium
ACCAGTATTGATTCGCTGGATGTGGATTTATTAAACCGCTTACATGAGGTGGATAAATGATTGCGGCCTATTTGTTATTAATTATCCCGTTGTTCGGCATTGTCTTTTTTGCGTTTGCCGGACATAAGCAAGATACCGGCAAAATCAATGTTTGGTTGAATGCGGTCAGTTTGCTGGCAACACTTTGGTTGGCGATCAATGTATTAAACGGTGGCACCTTATTGTCTGCTGATAAAGCCTTTCTGGTTGATTCGTTTAATGTTTATCTGATTGTTTTAACGGCTTTCGTTGGGCTAACCACCTCCATTTTTTCGGCACCTTATATGGCGCATGAAAAAGACTTGGGCAAGCTGAATGATGCCCGTCTGAAAATGTACCATTCGATGTACCAAGGCTTTATGCTGGCGATGTATCTGGTGTTGACGACTAACAACATCGGCGTGATGTGGGTCGCTATGGAAGGCGCAACCTTGGCTACGGTGTTACTGGTCAGCTTGTACCGCACGCCTGAATCGATAGAGGCGGCGTGGAAATATTTCATACTCTGCGGCGTGGGTATCGCCCAGGCTTTGTTTGGAACCATTTTACTGTATTACGCCGCCGTGCAGATTGGTGATGGTGGCGATAATGCGTTGTTATGGTCTGTGTTGTTTGAACATGCCGATAAGCTCAATCCCGAAATTCTCGAAATTGCTTTTGTGTTTCTGTTGATCGGTTACGGTACCAAAATCGGCTTGGTGCCTTTACACAACTGGCTGCCCGATGCCCATTCCGAAGGGCCGACGCCAATGTCGGCGGTATTATCAGGGCTATTGCTTAATGATGCTTTATACGCCGTTGTTCGCAACAAAATGCTGGTCGATGGTGCCACGCACACGCTGATTGCTGGGCATTTGATGATGGGCTTTGGTTTGCTGTCCTTTTTAGTGGCGGCGTTATTTCTGCATCGGCAAACTGATATTAAACGCTTATTCAGTTATTCGTCGATTGAACACATGGGTTTGATGACGTTTGCTTTTGGTATTGGCGGGTCAATGGCGACTTTTGCGGCATTGCTGCACATGACCGTGCATTCATTGACCAAATCCGCCATTTTTGTCACGGTTGGTCATGCTGCACAGGTTGCCGGTACGCAAAATATAAGCAAAATCCGTGGCCTGATTAAAACCCAGCCGCGTGTTGGCTGGGGTTTGTTGATAGGGACGGTGGCGATTGCCGGTTTTCCGCCCTTCGGCGTGTTTACCAGTGAGTTTTTGGTGCTGCTAGCAACAATGCACAGCTATCCGTGGTTGGCGCCCTTATTATTGCTCGGCATCGGTATTGCCTTTGCCGGTTTGTTCAGGCACATACAACCGATGGTTTATGGCGACAAACCCGAAGGCCAAATGCCCGTTAAAGCCAATTTATTGCCGGTCATGATTCATTTGGCATTAGTGTTGTGGTTGGGTTTGGCTATTCCTGGATTTTTGGCGGACTGGTTTTCACAAGCAACGGTATTAATTTCAGGGAGTGCGCCGTTATGAGCACTGATTGGACTATAGACTTTTTAAACCAACTGGGGACGGATATTACCGTCGCACAATTCGATGCACGCGTTCAACTCCCCCCTTTACAAAAGGGGGGGACTGAACGGATACCGTCAACAACACTCTGGCAAATCGAAAGCCAGCATTGGCAGCGGTTTGCGGCGCTGGCTTGTGAACAACAGATCCGTTGGGTTGCAGGCTGGGCTGAACACCTTACGGGGCAGTTTCTGGTCAATACCTGTTTTGAAAAACACGGTATTTATCTTGTGTTAAGAACAGCGATCAGTCGTGCCAAGCCAGAACTTCCCTCACAAGCTACCGTTTATCCGGCAGCTAATCGCAGTGAACGCCATACTCAGGATATGTTTGGTATTCACTTTACCGATCATCCTGATCATCGAAAATGGACACGTCACCTAGCCTGGTCAAAGCACAGCTTTCCATTGCGTAAGGACTTTCCTGTGCAAGGCGAGCCGCAAGCGATAACGCCGCCCGATAAAGACTATCCTTTTATTAAAGCGCATGGGGCGGGTGTTTATGAGATTCCGGTAGGGCCTGTTCATGCGGGGATTATTGAACCGGGGCATTTTCGCTTTCAGGCGGTGGGTGAGCTGATTTTAAATATGGAAGAACGCTTGGGTTACGTTCACAAAGGCATCGAAAAAATTGCCGAGGGCAGGACACCAGAAAGTTTGGCTAGGCTCGCAGGGCGTGTTTCCGGTGATACCACGGTAGGACATTGTTGGGCGGCTTGCCGTGCAATGGAACAGGCAGCGGGTGTGGCGGTTCCGCCACGCGCGGCATTGATACGCGGCATCCTAGCGGAACGTGAGCGCGTCGCCAATCATCTTGGAGATCTAGGAGCGATTTGTAACGATGTCGCGTTTGTGTTCGCGCAAATGCAGTTTACCCGTTTACGGGAGCTGTGGCTGCGCAGCAATGCCAGGCTATTCGGGCATCGCTTGCTGATGGACAGAATTATTCCCGGCGGCGTGGTTTGCGATGTGCCCGACAACGCGGGTGTATCGATTAAACAGGAGATCATCCAGTTACGAAAGGAATTGTCCGAGGTGATTACCGCCGTGGATTTGAATTCCTCACTGGAAGACCGGCTTTATACGGCGGGATTTCTCGCACCGGACATTGCCGCTGCTTTTGGGACGTTGGGTTATGTCGGACGCGCCAGTGGACAAAGTTTTGATGTCCGCAAAGCGGCGCCTTATCCGCCCTACGATCAGGTAAAAGTCAGAGTGCCGTGTGAAGCGCAAGGCGATATCGCCTCTCGGTTTTGGGTCAGGGTTAAGGAAATCAATGCATCTTTGCATTTGATAGAAGACTTTATCGATCAGCTTGTTGACGGTGAACTGGTTGCGCAATGGCAAACACCCAAAGCAGGCAGCGAGAGTTTAGGTATTGTTGAAGGCTGGCGTGGTGAGATTGTCAGTTTTATTCGTTTTGATGGCGATAATAAAATCACCCGTTTTTATCCGCGCGACCCCAGTATTTTAAACTGGCCTGTGCTGGAAAAACTGGTGCTGGACAATATCGTGCCGGATTTTCCCGTCTGCAACAAATCCCTGAACGGCTCTTATTCGGGCAATGATTTATAGGACTGGCTATGTTAAGACTTTTTAGAAAAATATTGCAAACAGGCATCGTGACCGAACGGGTTAAGGCACCAAGTGACGCTGAACTGGAAAAGCTTGGTATCGAAATAAAACGCCATATCGATAAACAATTTTCCGGCAGCATTGCCATCAGGGAAGTTGATGCGGGATCCTGCAACGGTTGCGAATTGGAAATCCACGCGCTCAATAACCCGTATTACGACATAGAACGGTTCGGTATCCATTTTGTTGCCTCGCCGCGCCATGCGGATGTGCTGCTGGTGACTGGCCCAGTATCGCGGCACATGCAAACGGCGTTATTGCGCACCTATGAAGCCACACCTGATCCAAAATGGGTGATAGCCGTTGGCGATTGTGCCGCCTGCGGTGGTGAGTTTGGCGTGTCTTATGCCAGTTGCGGTGCGGTATCTAATGTCATTCCGGTGGATATGACGATAACGGGTTGTCCACCGACACCACTGGCATTGATGAAAGGTTTGTTGGGGTTAATGAAGGGATAGTTGTTGTTAGTTTTGGTAGGGCTATACAGGGAATGCTGGCTGAATTCTTATGAACTTATAAAAGTGATGGTTTTTATTTTTAATCGTCATTATCTTGACTTCAGTGTTGGCTGATTGCAGGCATTGGCGTTATCATCCCCCATTAACCTCACTATTAGTAACGCAATCGGCAAGGCTTTTGGGCGTTTGCCGCTAAGTGCTTAAGAGCTTTTTAATGGATATACATTTACTACAACTACTTTTATCAGCCGTTATCTCAGGTGGTTTGGGCTATTTTATAGCCTGTAAACGCAGACCACTCAAGACAATTGAACAGCAATCACCAGATACAAATGAAGTGCGGGTGGAGCTTGGCACGCTTGCTGGGCAAATCACGTCAGCGTTGTCTGCGCATGTTGATACCTCTAAAAAGGTAATAGATACAGAGCTCAATGAGCTGATGCAGCGCTTGGATAAGGCCGATCGTAGTCTCCATAACTTAATGGACGAGGCGCAAGCTACTGAACATCTAGTCTCGGGCATCGAGCGCTATCTTTCTAGTCTTGATCATCTTGGTCAGCAAATCACGCCTGCTTGGTCTGCACATGTTGAGTCGTCTCGTAAGCAAATGGAGACGGCGATTAATGGATTGACTGATCGCTTCGATGGCATTGTCAATAATCTCGACAGATTACTGAAAGAATCCCAAGCGGCATTGGCTAAAGGCGATGGCGGCGTTTTTCAGTCCAGCCGTGATAGGCTCGCTAAAGTGGTTGTCAATCTCGATGTTGCTTTGCAAGACAAGCAGCACATGCTGGAAGAAACGCGTGGTTTGCTTGGTTTTATTGAAGAAATGAAAAGTATGGCGGTGCAAGTTACCGCCATCGCGCATCAAACTAATTTGCTGGCGCTTAATGCGGCTATTGAAGCGGCCAGGGCGGGTGATGCGGGACGTGGTTTTGCGGTGGTTGCCGATGAAGTTAGAAAACTGTCCAAGTTATCTGGAACCACGGGTAAGCAGATTACGGATAAAGTCGATCAGGTTAGTGAGGCGATTACCGATGCCTTTAATGTCGCTGCGCAAAATTCTGTTAATGATGCCAATATGGTTACCCAGGCTCACGGCATAATTCATGATGTGCTTGGTGATCTTGAGGCCGTTTTTTCTGGTTTGAAAAATACCTCTGATCATATCGGTGATAGCGCACA
>CANNKH010000236.1 GCA_947504985.1 Methylococcaceae bacterium
CGGTCCGCTGATCGGCGAAGGTTTCAAAAGTTAGGCGCATTTGCTTGACCACGTCACTAAAGGTCAACGCGTTTAATCCAAAGGGAGCACTCATAAATTAGGTTTTAATGGGGAATCGGTCGGCTATTTTAGGCGCTGGGTGCCATAATGAGAATTGCTGGATTGAGGAGGGGTTTGATTTTCTCGGATGGAATGTGCGCAAGTACAACGGCAAGCTATTGATTAAGCCGTCAAAGAAAAATGTGACAACATTTCTCCAAAATATTCGAGAAACAGTGAAAGCAAACAAGCAGGCAAAACAGGTTAATTTGATAGGACTGCTAAACCCAAAAATCAAGGGATGGGCAAACTACCACCAATCCAGTGTCGCCAAAGCAACTTTCACTAAAGTGGACTATGAGATTTGGAAAACGTTATGGCAATGGTCAACACGCCGACATCCCAACAAAAGCAAACACTGGATTAAAGCCAAATACTTTAAAACAGTCGGTAGCCGAAACTGGGTATTTATGGCGAAAGCAACCGCATCTGATGGAAAATCGATAGACATGCAACTGGCAAGCGCCAGTAGTACGCCGATACGAAGACACATTAAAATCAAAAGTACGGCCAACCCATTTAACCCGAAAGATGAAACCTATTTTGAAAATCGACTTGATTGGAAAATGAAAGCCTCGTTACAAGGGAAAAGAAAATTGGCACGGCTTTGGGTTAGTCAGAAAATGCGCTGTCCGGTATGCCATCAGTTAATAGATGAACATGGAAACTGGAATATCCATCATATTCATCCAAAAACGGAAGGTGGCAGCGACGCTCTGTCGAACTTGGTGATGTTGCATCCTAACTGCCATAGACAAATACACAGCCAAGATTTAAAAGTAGTGAAACCGGCTTCGATAGAGGCTTAGAAGAGGCTTGAGCCGTATGAGGGGAAACTTTCAAGTACGGTTCTTAGGGGAGGAAAAGGCAGTAATGTCTTTCTCTTACCCGACTTTGTACGGAAATGAAGGGTGCCAATTTAAACCCTCTTTTTTCGTCTGCCGTCAATGCGTAACTTCTATAAACAATGAATTGGCTAAGGCAGCCCGCAAAAAACAAACCACCGTTGGCTGAGCGGAGTCGAAGCCGATTGTTTGCTTCGACTCCGCTCAGCCAACGGCCTATGCAAGTGGATGGTTTATTTTTTCGGGCGGCCTAACCTTTAACATTAATCACTGTCAACAGCATCCTTCATAACCTTTGGCGTAACAAAAATCAGTAATTCTTTTTTCTCATCTTTGTTAACGGTACGCTTGAACAAAAAGCCGATACCTGGCAGATCTGCGAAGAACGGCACTTTCTTGATGTCATTCCTAGTTGTCCCTTCATAAATGCCGCCGAGTACGACGGTTTCACCATCATTCACTCGCACATTAGTTCTGACATTGCGCGTATCAATGCTTGGAACACCGTTGGTTTCTGCGCCAACAGCATCTTTTGATATGTATAAATCCATTATGATGCTGCCGCTAGGGGTGACTTGCGGCGTGACATCTAATTGCAATACCGCATCAACAAACTGAATGCTAACACCTTGATTTGCGCTGGAAGATTGATAAGGAATCTGGACGCCTTGCTTGATGCTTGCCTGACAGCGATCGGTTGTCATCACCCTTGGATTGGATACGAGTTCGCCACGATTTTCATCTTGCAATGCTGATAACTCAAGGTTTAACACATAATCGGCACCTCTCGCCAACGTCATACCTAATGCACCGTAAGGTGTCGCGCTACCCAGATCAACCAGCGCATCATTTAGAACCCCAGTACCATTAATGCTGCCTGCTGTTCCCGCAGTACCGACCGTACCTAAGCCACCCGTACCGCCAGTACTGGTACCTGCGCCTGCCACACCAAAACGCACGCCCAAGTCTGTGGCAAATTTACTATCTGCAATTACAATTCTTGATTCGATCATTACTTGCCGCACCGTCACATCAAGCTTACGTATCAAGCTTTTTACATCTTCCAGACGCTTTGCGGTTTCGCGGACTATTAAGGTGTTCGTTCTAGCATCAACTACAGCCGATCCTCGGTTAGATAATAATTTAAATTGCTCGTTATTATTACCGCCTGTGCCATTATTAGTGCCAGTACCGGCTTGCCCAGTGACGCTCTGATTCTGGTTTTGACTCTGTGTCTGACTTATGTTTTGGTTGGATTGCTGTCCACCTGTGCCAGCAGTTGTTTTGTTCGTTCTCACTCCGCAACTTCCAAAAGCACCGGTATCTCTGCCATATAATAAATTTCTGAAATTTTCAGCTTTAGCGTAATTGATCTGGATATATTCCGTAACCAACGGATCCAATTGCTCCACAACAAGCTCTGTTTCTTTTTGCTTTTCCTTATACTCTTTAATTTTGCCTACTGGTGCTATTAACGTGACGTTGCCTGTTTCATACTTTTCCAATCCTTTAGTCATCATGACAAAATCTAACGCTTCATCCCACGGTACATCGTCAAGTTTTATAGTAATGCTACCTATAACTTCATCACCAGCGACAACATTTTGTCCTGTAAACTCTGCCAAAATCGCAATAACGCTACGTATGTCAATTTCCTGAAAGTTTAAAGACAACCTTTCTCCCGTGTATTTAACTCTTGTTCTATCCAGTGCTTCTTTTTCTCCGCTGGTTAACGCCCTAAATTCAACAGTTAATAATCCATCTGATTGATACAGGGAATAATCGTAAAAACTGTTTTGCATTGCCACGGTAATTTTAGTTTCCTGACTAGATGAAACCGTGTCAATAAATTTAACAGGTGTTGCAAACTCTGAAACATCAAGACGTTTAGCCAAATTACCAGGTAAATGGGTATTCAAAAAGCTGATAATGACTTTCCCTCCTTCTTCTTTTGTATTTACAACGGTATTTGGATTTGCCAAAGAAATTAATATCCGCCCTTCACCTTTGTCACCTCGTTTAAAATCAAAACCGCTAATCGCCTGTTGTGGCATTAATGAAGTGATTGTTGAAGTGGTTGACGCACTAGGAATTAATGGTTTTTTAACAACCGAGTTAAGCGTCGGTGTCATTGCCGCCGTTGATGCCGCAGTATTAGCGCGGGCTAACGTAAGTAATACTTTATTACCCGTCACTTTAGTGTCAAATGACGCTGATTCGAGTAAATTGACAACAATGCGCACTCTATCGGCAGCTTCAGCCACATAAACATTAGTTGTAATGCCTTGATTTATAGGATACATCTTTTTTGGGAGCGCATTTTTAACACCAGGAAAATCCAAGGCGATGCGTGCGGGATTATCGGTATGAAATACTTTTGGCGTAACCGCTGCGCCCGTCATTTCTAACTGTATCTGTAATTTATTTCCAGCCAGTGTTGTGACATCCAATCCTGAAATCGCTAAATTGTCAGCACTGGCTGAGGCGCAATGAAATATAAATAGAAATAAGTACAAACCAATGCAGACACATTGAGATCGCCCCATTTTCAAAATAATGCTACCTTGTTTATTATTCATTCTTTATCCTCAAGTTCACTCTACCAACGCTAATGAAGTTTGTTGCTCACGCCACGTCCCAGGCTTGTCAGGCAGTATTTCCATTATTTCGATCCTATCCGTGCTTATCCGTAAAATTTTTCCGAAATTTTTACCCATATAATTACCCGCTTGAACGCGATGAACGGTATTGTCACTTGCCTTAATCAAACCCCAAAGCGTCGACTTCATATCAACCGTACCCACCATCTGTAAGGCATCAAGTGGAAAAGCCTCTAATTCTTCTTTGCGTCGAGTAAAATCAGGCCTTAACCCGTTACCGGTATCAATGCCAGTATTTTCAATTGGTTCCGGCTGTTCCAAGGCTCTAAATGGGTCGCGATGATTTTCCGGTTTAAAAATAAAAGGTTCTATTGTTTTAATTTCAGGAAGCTTCTCTATAAGGCCTTTAGGTCTAGCCTTAACCGTTGAGATGTATTGCTTTAAATCTGAAACATCATCATTACTGCATCCCACAAGCACTAGCATTAATATAATGTGACTTAGCTGTAATCCGGCAAGACTACAACGTTTTAACGACACGGATTTATATGATAAGCAATACCTCATCACTTTCTCCCCTTTGCCTTTTTGATGTTCACTTTTTCTGGCACGTTACCTATGCTTTCATTATATGTTTTTACCGTTGCTTTCATAATCATGGCTCCGGTCTTGGTTTCTTTGTCTTTATTGCCTTTGTCTTGCGGGGCAATGCTAACATCATGCATAGTGACAATTCTAGGTAACGCTGCCAAGCCACTAACAAATAAACCCAGTTCTTCATATCGACCAACCACTTCAATACTGATAGGTAATTCTGAGTAAAAATCTTTACGGACAGCAGGACTAGGTTTAAATAAGCGAAACTCTAAGCCGCTCGCTAAACCTGTTTGCGATATATCAGTTAACAAGCTTGCCACTTCTTCTTTAGTAGGCATTTGCCTGATCATTTCAAACAGTTGTGCCTCAATTTGAGCCAATTGATCTTGATAATCTTCAAGATTGACCGCTTTTTTCTGTTTAGTCTCAAATGAACGCCTTAATTCCAGTTCTTTTTGCTCTGCACTTTCAAGCGCATTCAACTGCTCTAACGTATCAAAATAAACACCTAAAACCAAAACCAACAAGGCTGCCAAAAAAATAGCCGCCGCTTTTATGGGCTGAGGCCAAGTGCCTACCGTATTGAAA
>CANNKH010000237.1 GCA_947504985.1 Methylococcaceae bacterium
CGAGTTTCCTGATCTATTTTTATGGGTGCTTGATAGGATGGAGGAACTGCCATTACCTCGAAAGAGCCGTGAGCGGTTGACCTTTAACTCGTTGATGTTACTCGATGTCCCGTCTTAAGTTGGTAGCCAAAACTAATTGCCGGTAATGGTCATCAAGCGTTGGGCTTTGACAAAGCCAGTGATTGTTTACGTGATCGCATACCCGATCTATCAAATAGTTACATTTGTCGCTTACTTCAAGCAACAGAAATTTATTTGCAGGCTGATAATAATATGCAGCATCTCAATAGGGTTTCAGAATCAACATTTCGGCGAATGGTGCATCTAACGGACAAAGAGATTACATTGGTATGGCAAACAGTATTGGAAGAAACAGAAGGCAGTTGTCGGCAACGTATAACAGGTGGTCATACAAAAAAAGCAATGAAGCAACTCGGTATGGACACGGATAAATGTGAACCAAAATACTTGGAAAATGATGCAAGGCCACCATTAAAGCCCATTGTTCAACGCTTCATTAGCTGTTACATTCGACTCTTGTCAAATCGGATTAGCCCTTATGCCAACACAAAAGAGCAGTGGAAAATCTTTGCAAATGCGGTTCACCAGCAACTATTGGATACCTATATAAAATGAGTACGTGATTGAGATGCTATCTTTGGATGGGTTGATTGATTGAATGATCATACATGCTTGGGCAGATGGGCGGGCGGGGCAGCTATTTATAAGCTCCCAAGAATAAAGTAACAACAGCCAGTGGCAAACAATTACAATTTTATGGCAGCCACGTTTTTATGTGTCCTGTCCGCCCATCTGCCCTTTTATGGGTCATGGTTGAATCTTTACATTGTACGTACTTCATTGAGTAATTCAGGATGTGAATCCAGCAACCGCAACAATGCAACTGTTGATTTGTGGGGTTGGGTAATACCACGCTCATACTCTGAAAATGCATTGATTCCACCACCAAATAATTTACCGGCTTCTGCCTGTTTTAGCCCCAATTTTTTGCGGACGTTACGAATAAAGTCCCGCTCTTCAGCTTTTACCGTCGCAACCAGACAATTTAGCGTGTCCATATGACGACGAGAATCCGCTTCATTTACAAATTCACATTCACCACATACTGGGCAATGCCACCCTTCCACTGCTGAAACCACAGCGGATTTACCGTGATACGTTAGGGTAACCTCTTGATTTTTGAAAATTAGCTCTGTGCCATCATCACATTGTAAACAATAATGTGTCATTGTTACTTTTCCTTAAACTGAATAACTACCGTACCATTTGATCGTAAAGTGAGCTTAATATAAGCGACTTTACCCGCTGGCGTAGGTGCATGATAAACGTCTTGCCATACCCGATGATCGGCAAATGTTGTCATGCTTTTGTAAAACATTACTTTTTTTAGGTCAAGCAATACCTGCAATGCTTCCGCTTCACTTAATCCCATCTCAAAAAAACCTACACGCGCCGTATGAGTAAACGCCATAATCCCCTTTTGGGCAATTTGAGTCTGAATCTCAACCAAGTTGTAGTGTGGCGTTTGTTTTTCCATGTAATAAAATTAACGTATTCCGTTAGTATTTGCAAGCCAATTGCTATAATGAACGTGCTTGGTATGTCTTTGGTTTATAAAAGGGCAGATGGGCGGGCGGGGCAGCTATTTATAAGCTCCCAAGAATAAAGTAACAGCCAGCGGCAAAACAATTACGATTTTATGGCAACCACGTTTTTTAGTGCCCTGTCCGCCCATCTGCCCATTGATGTAATGTTTGAATAAGTAATCACGCAAAAGTTATCGTATATTCTTTACCCACCTTATTTAGTATCTGAAGTACCTCGTTTTTTAGGTGTTCGTAACTCAGATAAGCGTTAAAAGAAAGCCACTCGTATTTTATTTTCCGCCAAAGCATTTCAATCCAGTTAAGCTCTGGGCTGTAAGGCGGCAAATAATGCACTAACACCCCATAGCGATACCAATTTTCCCGGACGGCTAAAAAGGCTTTGCTGGTGTGTACTGACGCATTGTCAAGAATAACCACACAGGGCTGTTGTGTTTTAGCGTAGTGTTCAGCATAGCGCTGCCCAAAAGCTTCAAAGGCATTGATCACGGTTTGAGAGGTGACACTCCCTTCTTGCTGATAAAAAAAGCTGTCATTTTCTTTGTTTAAAAAGCCAAGGATATTCAATCGCTTGCTAAGCTTGCTGGGTAGGCAAAGCGTTTCAGATGGTTTTTGCCACGCATACGGCACACAAGGTATGGTAGTAAAACCGGTTTCATCAAAGTAATAAACCGCCAATTGTTGCTTGGCTTCAGCCTGATGCAATTGGCTTTGTAACAGGTGTTCCTGCCGAAAAGCGTTTTCATCCCGACGGTCTTTTAAGGAGCGCCGGCAACGCTTCCAGACCCAGTTGAGTTTTTTAAAATGCGTACGCAGGTAGAATAACTGGCTGATTTGCCAGTTTTTTCGTTTATTTTAGCCAATGCTTGTTTTAGTTGGCGCGGCTCTTGGGCAACCAGGTCAGGCAATAAGGCCGCCTCGGCGGGCGTAAAGATAGTCGGACGACCTGAGCGGGGCTGGTCATAAAGTCCCAACACCCCTTTGGCTTCCCATTGATCGATGCAATAACCGACAGCCCGGCGTTCAACTTCAAAAATGTCGGCAATCTGTGGGATGGTGTAGCCTCGGCTACTTAGCAAAAGGCTATGCGCACGGCGTCGGCAGCGAACATTCGGATGATAAGTCATCATTTCGCGAAGCATCTGTTGGTGTTCGGGGGGGAATGGGCTTACAACAACATCGTGGCTCACTTCGTGAATTATTATAGATACTAGCTATAAACTATACAGAAATTTTTGGCTGGTTACTTACGCTTTTTTTGGTGTTGTCTCTTACTAATTATTAAACTCTAATATCATTTATAGTAATCTATGTAATCATTTGTTAATTATTTAGGGCAATAACTTTGCCATTCGAGCCAAACCAAACTTCACCATTTCCAAGCATTATACCTTGGTCTCGTGCAAACATATTATGGGGAATGGCATTTGAAATTGCTTCAACAAAACTTTTTAAAAAAATTGCATCATAGTTTTTGATTAGCTCATTTGCCTTGTTTTTTTGTTGATTGTAACTTTTATTGGATAAGCAGTGATGCAACAACATTTTTATTGCCATGCTTAATGGATTCTACAAAGAGTTTTGCATTGTGGTTAATCAACTCGTCATCTGTTGCACCTGCGACAGCATATTGATGATTTGGTGTGCCAACTGATTCACTTTCCAAAGCAAGGTAAAATGGAAGCCTATTATCAGGTTTATCATTGCTATACCAATATCCTGTTAATATTTCACACTGTAATTGACTTGTACCAAACTTTCCAGTTGGGTCTTGTTCTGCAAATTCACCTTCAAATTGTCCTGTTGCTTTGCCTGTTGAATCCAGTTCATTGATCAGTATTCTTTTGCCATCAATCATTTTTCCTTTGATTGCAATGTCTTTCAATTGTGACCTATAAAAATATACACCGTTAATGTTATTACCTTCAATGGTCATCGTTGCTCTAACTTTATATTTGTTACCGATGATGCCATCATAATTTCTTAGCATTGAATTGCCTCCAGTACAAAGTCCAAATGCACTAGGTAAAAAGAAAACAAGTATTAAGGTAATGAACAGTCTAATTTTTAATTTCATAAATAATTAATTGAATCTACAATCTATTACACATTAATATTGTTATTTTTTATGCGTAATTTATAAAAAAGTTGTGGGCAGGCAGGGCGGCATAATCTTGTATCTCAACAGCTATAAATCTATGGGATTTTCAATATTCAGTCACACTTCCACAGATAACAAATTATATGCCCCGCCCGCCCATCTGCCCATGTTTGACTGAATATTTTGTAATCAGGTTCTTGTGCTATTCGTCATCAAAATTAATTTTTTGCTTTGAATTGTGTTCAGGAAACCTATTAAGTTGTTCACTTAACAACTTTTCAACTTTACTTTTTAATGGCACTACGTCATCGTCATGACGATCACTTCTTTCCTTCCAAAATGTAAACGCGTTATCTCTAATAACATTTGCAATATGTGCTGCTGTTATTTTATTGCTACTGTCTATACATTCTTTGTGCTTGTACATCGCTAATACAAACGCAACACCCAAAATATCCTCTCTTTTCTTTTCGTGTCTAGTTTTACGACCATCTGGCTTTCTGTCGTCGTCAACTTCCATTACTGGATTGCCTTCAATTTCTTCACCATCATATTCTTGTGGAAACTCTGTATCTAGCACGCTGTCCGATGTATTCAAGTTCCATCGCGTTTCAATTTTAAAAATATCCTTTTTTTTGACATAAATGTTATCACTTGTAGTTTTGGCTTCAAATTCAAAAGGCACTGGATATTTGTCTCTATAATCTTCAGGAAATAGTCCATCATTATCTTTATCATCTTCAATCAATTCCAGATCAACACTATCTACGTTATTTTTTAGATTGGAGAAAATGCTTGGTAGAGATAATTCTTTTACCGAAGCAAAAGTTTCTATACGAATAGAAGTTACGCATTGACGACAGCCTGAAAATCTGGGCTCAAGTGGTTCATGGTAGGCATCAGGCTGCCGATGAACCCCGCAATGACCCCGTTGAACAGGTTGCGCTGGACGCTATAACAGTTGTCTATCAAGGACATGGCGCTGAG
>CANNKH010000238.1 GCA_947504985.1 Methylococcaceae bacterium
AGACCAATGCGGGTACGGAACCAATCTATTTTTAAGCCAGTTATCAACTTACCATATTAGTTTGCAAGCGCTAGCCATCATGCCTGCGTTAGCAACCTATTCTTCTGACCCTACCGCGCTTAAAAAGGCAGCTATTGTGGGGCTTTCACTAAGCTCATCGTTCTTGCTGTTTAGCTTTCTGCCAAATAGTTGGCAGTTTATAGATGCCAAATTGTTCGACATTAAGCCCAATTTTATTGGTGACATGATTTCCTGTCTGCACAAAGGCAAATACCATATTGCTTATGCCATCTCCAGCGCTTATGGGTCATTAGTCACTCATGGTTCGCTATTTGCCCTTGCGATTAGTGGATTTTTATGGAAAAACAACAAGAAAATCGCCCGTTATCATTTTGGTATGGCCATCATGACGCTATTTGTACCTCAATGGTTCTTTGGCGTTACTACAGGAGAAGCGGCGGCTATTTATTGCTTTTACTCCATCCCCATCACCGTTAGTTTTATGCCGGTATTCAAAAAGTTTTTTACCGCACAGAGCTATGAATTTCAATGCGATACCAATATTGAAAGAAACGCCTAAGACTATAAGCAAAGCCGATTATCTAGCGGGTAAAACGTCTATCATTTTTGAGGCCATTACTCAAAAAATCGTTTGAGATAGAAACCAGTGTGGGAGGTGGTATGTTCAGAAAGCTGCTTGGGGGTACCCTCAGCAATCAACATACCGCCACCCTCACCACCTTCTGGCCCCATATCAATAATCCAATCAGCCGTTTTAATCACATCCAGATTATGTTCTATGACAATCACTGTATTACCGTGATCGCGCAACAGGTGTAATACCGTTAGTAATTGCTTGATGTCATGAAAATGCAAGCCGGTGGTGGGTTCATCGAGAATATATAGCGTTTTGCCAGTATCGCGTTTGGAAAGTTCTTTAGCCAGTTTTACCCGTTGTGCTTCACCACCCGATAACGTCGTCGCATTCTGACCTAAGGTAATGTAGCTTAAACCAACATCTATCAGGGTTTGTAATTTCTTTGCCAAGCTTGGCACTGCACTAAAAAACTGTGCGGCATCTTCGACAGTCATGTCTAAGATTTGGTTGATCGTTTTGCCTTTATAACGAACTTCCAAGGTTTCGCGGTTATAGCGTTTGCCGTTGCAGTTATCGCAATGCACAAAAATATCGGGCAAAAAGTGCATTTCCACTTTAATTACACCATCGCCTTTGCAGGCTTCACAACGCCCCCCTTTAACGTTAAAGCTGAAACGCCCTGGGGTATAGCCGCGTGATCTTGCTTCCGGCGTCGCAGAAAATAATTCGCGTATTGGCGTAAACAAACCCGTATAAGTAGCAGGATTTGAGCGCGGTGTTCGTCCAATTGGACTTTGATCGATATCGACAACTTTATCGAAATGTTCCAAGCCTTCAATGCTATCGCAAGCAGCGGGTATCAATGTGGCACGATTGATCAGACGCGCCGCATGGCAATATAACGTGTCGTTGACTAAGGTAGATTTACCAGAACCGGATACGCCGGTAACACAAGTTAATAATCCGACCGGAAACGCAATATCGACATTTTTTAAATTATTGCCGTGTGCATTGCGAACTATGATTTGCTTATCTTTATTAACTGGCGTGACTGCTTCGGGCACGGCGATACAGGTTTGCCCAGATAAATACTGTCCAGTTAATGAGTTTGGATTATTAACAATATCATCCAATGAACCTTGAGCAATGATACTTCCACCGTGTACACCCGCACCCGGGCCTATATCGACGATATGATCGGCAGCGCGTATTGCATCTTCATCATGCTCGACAACGATCACGGTATTGCCCATATCACGTAAACGAAACAAAGTGTTCAACAATCGCTGATTATCGCGTTGATGCAAACCTATCGAGGGTTCGTCTAGCACATACATCACCCCAACTAAACCAGCACCAATTTGACTGGCGAGACGAATGCGTTGCGCTTCGCCGCCCGACAACGTGTCTGCGCTACGACTCAACGTTAAATAATCCAAACCCACGTTAACCAGAAATTCTAGCCGTTCATTGATTTCCTTAACTATTTTTCCCGCAATTTCGCCGCGCTTGCCAGTTAGATTCAATTCAGAAAAAAAAGCCAATGCTTTGCGGATAGGTAATCGAGTTAATTCATGAATCGGCAAATCATCAATAAATACATGGCGTGCACCGATCGTCAGCCGTGTGCCTTCACACACATTACAGACTTTCTGGGATAAATATTTAGCCAGCTCATCACGTACCAATGCGGAATCGGTTTCATGGTAGCGGCGTTCCATATTGGCAATAATGCCTTCAAACGGATGCTGTTTGGTTTTAACGTTGCCACTTACATTCGGATATTTGAATTCAATGCTTTCCTTACCACTGCCATACAAAATAATATCTTGTATGGTTTTAGATAACTCTGAAAATGGCATTTCAGGATTAAAACTATAATGCGCGGCTAATGAGCAGATAATTTGATAATAATAGCCATTACGACGATCCCAGCCGCGAATTGCACCGCTGGCCAGACTAAGGTCTGGGTTATGGATAATCAACTCAGGATTAAAATGCTGACGTACCCCTAAACCATCACAACCGCTACAGGCGCCTTTTGGATTATTAAATGAAAATAGCCGAGGTTCCAATTCGGTTAGACTGTAGCCACAATGCGGGCAGGCGTATCGTTCGGAAAATAGCAGCTCGGTGCCATCTTCTTCAAGACTGACGGCAATAGCAATGCCATCAGCAATACGCAATGCGGTTTCAAACGATTCTGATAAACGCAAGGCAATGTCAGCACGAATTTTAAAACGATCAACAATCACCTCGATAGTGTGTTTCTTTTTTAAATCCAGCGTCGGCGGCTCATCCAGATCATAAACAACGCCATCAATACGGGCGCGGATAAAGCCTTGTGCCCGGCAATCATCAAGCAATTGCAGATATTCGCCTTTGCGCTGATTAACGACCGGCGCTAATAACATCCAGCGTTGTTCCTGAGGCTGTGTGAGCACCTGATCGACCATCTGACTGATCGTTTGCGCTTCGAGAGAAACCTGATGTTTAGGACAACGCGGCGTGCCTGCACGGGCATACAGCAGGCGTAAATAATCATAGATTTCAGTGATGGTGCCTACGGTAGAACGTGGATTATGTGACGTGGATTTTTGTTCGATAGAAATAGCGGGTGATAAACCTTCGATATGATCGACATCTGGCTTTTCCATCATCGATAAAAATTGCCGCGCGTAAGCAGACAAGGATTCTACATAACGCCGTTGCCCTTCGGCATAAATGGTATCGAAAGCCAGTGATGATTTACCCGAACCGGAAAGACCGGTAATAACAATGAGTTTGTCTCTGGGTAAATCAAGGTCAATATTTTTTAGATTATGCGTTCTGGCACCGCGTATGCTGATCGTATCCATTAACGTATGGACTTAGCGTTTATTTTTTATCGCAGGTTTAGCGGGTATCGGCACTAGCCATTTATTTAACTGCGCTAATTCCACGCCAATTAATCTACCCGTTTGATGATATAGCGCGCTACGCGCTTTGAAATAACGATAGCGTGCCAAGCGTTGTGCTTTACGAGCTTCGGAAAGTTGTTTTTCTGCATTGAGAACATCAACAATTGTGGTAACTCCCAATTCATAGCCTTTCTTCATCGCATCCCTGGATTTTTCGCTGGCGGCAAGTTGTCGATCTGCGGCTTGACTGCGAGCGGGTGAGGTTGCCATATCCAGATACGCGGCACGGGTAAATTTTTCCAGCTCACGCAGTTTTTGTTCTAGTTGTGCTTCACTCAGTTTTTTACGCGACTCCGCTTCCCTAACTCTTGCACTGGTAATGCCACCTTCATAAATCGGAATATTAGCCTGAACAGCGGCAGTGCCAATATCGAAAGGCGGTGATTGTTGGTTATTGAATGAGGTGTCACTGTAGACACCACTTACTTGTAATTGGAGTGTTGGCAAATGCCCTGCACGATAAGCAGAAATACTTTGACGTGCCGCTTCAACAGCGTGCTTGAGCGCTTGTAATTCAGGATTGACTTGCCCCGCCTGCTGTACCCAGCTATCAATACTGCCTTCCGGTGCAGGTTGCGTCGCTTCCAGTTGTGCTGGCTGGATACTGGTTACCGCATCGCCAGTCAGTTCACGCAATTTTTCTAGTGCAATACGAGCATCGTTATCACTGTCTATTAGGTTCGTGCGTAGCGTTTCAGTGCGTGCCTGCAATTCATAAAGATCGGTAATCATCGCTAATTGTCGAGCCTGCATCGCTTTTACCCGTTCAAGCTGCTTTTCAGTAGAGCTTAATTCGGCGGCAATAATCAGGCTCTTATCGGCGGCTTCCAAAGCATCCATGTAGCGTTCAATCAAATCGGCAATCAATTTTTGATGGGCGGCAAGCAGCTCTTCTTCGCCTTGTGAAGTCAGCGATTGCTGACTTTTCATTAACAGATAGGCCTGTAAATCAAATAGCGGTTGCTGCAAATTGACGCTGGCGCGAATCCCTGGGTAATCCACCGTGCCCACTCGATCACTATGAAAGCGATTGAGTGAATAGTTGCCGGTAACGCTAACTTGCGGAAGTAACTTTCCAAAACTCTGATCTTCACGGGCTTTAGCAATTTCCAGCGCATATTCGCTACCATTGAGTTCAGGTG
>CANNKH010000239.1 GCA_947504985.1 Methylococcaceae bacterium
CAATGGCAGTTTGATAAGCGTTATAGTAAACACAGGCAAGATCAGCTTGATCAAAAAATAATTTTAAAATCAACTGATGGGCTTTTTTCTCGCGGGGTATTAGCTTGAAACTTTTTTGATATCCCTGTTTGAAGGTTCTCCTGGCCAGAAAGTCCATATAGAGTTCGGTCATAGGGGGTAGGGTCATATTGGGTCAGCGCTAAGCGTTTGCCGCGAAAATCTTTCAAATCGGTTTTGCCGTATTTTTTTTGAGATAAAACCAAAACTTGATCGGAAGAGTTATCGCTACGTACAAAGCGAAAACCATCGGCAAACAGTTGATTATCAAATTCTGTTGCCAAGAGTATTGCAGAGGCAACAACAAAATTAATTTTGCCTTGCTCAAAATCGTCGCGCATGGCTTTAATATCTTCATACACAGTGACTGTGGTTTTAATGCCAATCTCTTTACCCAATTCTTCGGACAAAAGCTTTATGGAAACTTCAAGATCCTCCAGAGAAAAATCCGGAAAAGATTTTGCATCATACCCGACGCGCAAACTGGGTTCGGCAAAAGGATCAGCCGCCCTAACGATAAACACTGGATAGACCAGTAGTGATAACAAAAACACAAGCGGAGCAACGTACTTTAGTTTAATCATTAAGAAGCACCTGTCACACTGGATTAGCTTATCGGCATTAACAACCGTCAATGCGTTTGTACATTCTGTCCTATCAAATATTCCAGACTGAGCAAACCCATTTCCAGGGCGTAACGGGAGCGATAATGGGTACCCTGGGCAAAGGTTTCCACAATTTGTGACTCAATAACATCTTTGGTTTCAACCAATTCTTCTTGATAAGCACGCACATGCAATTGACGATTCTCGCTGGCATAGGTAACTGCTTCTTTACTGTCCTTGATTTGGGTATTGGCACTTTTAATACTTAAAAACTGTTGTTTAACTTGCAAAGCCATGCCCTGATCCAGCAAGATTTGCTGGCTTTCCAATTTGCGCCGCTGGGCTTTGGCTTGGTTGACTTTTCCGGTGGTCAAAAAACCATCAAATAAATTCCATTGCATACCCACACCAATCGTCCAACCATCACGATTTGCTGTATTGGTTAAACCGGAATGATACGGGGTTTGGATATCATGCACCTCGGCCTGAAAACCAATCATCGGATAGTAACCACTACGGGCCTCGGTAATTTGGTCGTCACTTATTTGCACGGCCAGTTTTAATTGTTGAATGTCTGGATTGAAAGTTTGTGCGGACTCGACCAATTGTTGTAATTCCTGATTGATAGGCGTGGCCGCATCCGGTTCAGCTAAGCTATAACTGGCATTCCATTCCTGTCCCATGGCATTGCCCAAGGCTTCATGCGCCAGTTCTCTGGCATATTTGGCTTCACTTAACAGGGTGCGGGTAATTGCCGTCGTGGTTTTGGTGCGCAGATAATCGGTTTTTTTGACTTTCAATGATCCATGCTGAAACAGACGTTCGGTTAAATCTTCCAGGGCCTTGAAGCGTTCCAGGGTATCACTGGCCAAGCGTTCCATTTGGAGCGCAAACTGTGCGGCGTAATAATATTTTTTGACATCACGCACAATCTCCAAGTTGGTTTTGCGTCGGCCTTCTTGGGCAATCTGGATGCCTTTTTCCGCTTGTGCCACCAAGGCTTCCCGCTTCATACCGGTAAAAAGGGGATAGGTGAGATTCAAAGATGACGTCATCACGTCTCGATCCAGTAATTTGACGTCCATATTCAGCGGGATAGGCTGGGCAAGCCCCATTTGAATCTGTTGTGCAGCCTGTGGATTGGCTGCCAATGAGGCCACAGCGCCACCAACGGTTGGAGGTAAACTAAACTGACCTTGCAAAGAGTAAGTACGATCCTGGTCAGCACGCGATGCATTCAGTTGTGCGGCTAGTTGTGGCCAATAGGCAGACATGGCTTGCTGATATTGTCCTTCCGCCATCGCTATATTGGCATCGGACACCGCCAGAGACTGATGTTTTTCCATTGCGATTCGGATACAGTCTTCCAGTGTGAGTTTTTCTTCCGTAATCGGTTGTGCGTTTACATCAAAAGCATTGCACAGTACCAAGGTAATAACGAGCAAATTAATCGAGACTTTCATCTTATGCTTCTTTAAATTGATTACGGATTTGTAGAATTTCGTCGATATTGTCGATAAACAAGTCAACGAGTTCGGGATCGAACTGGATAGCTTTATTGTTAATGAAATACTCGATAATAGCCTCATCGCTCCACGGTTCTTTATAAACACGCCGACTACTCAAGGCATCAAAGACATCGACTAAAGCTACGATTCGGGCTTCGATGGCGATATGTTCGCCGATCAGCCCAGCCGGATAACCGGTACCGTTATAATATTCATGGTGTTCGTGGGCGATAGTCGCCGCCATTCTTATTAGCGGCTTGTCCAGTTTGTTAAGCAATTGAAAACCCAGATCGGCATGTCTTTGCATTTGCTCAAATTCGGCTGTTGATAGCCTTCCGGGTTTATTCAATATGGCATCGGGTATGCCGATTTTGCCAACATCGTGCAGGGGAGAAGCAACTTTTATCATGATGGCATATTCATCACTCAAACCATATTTACGGGCCAGAAATTCTGAAATCAATGCCACCCGTTTAATATGCGAACCGGTTTCCTGACTCCTGTTTTCTACCACTTCGCCCAGCACATAAATCAGGTCTTTTTGATTGTCAATAATGTCTTCATTCAGTTGGATGGTTTCGCTGATGTCATGGCTCAAACTCATTAAAGAATGGATATCGCCATCCTGATTATGAATGCCTACGATAATCGTACTGAGGGTACGCTTAAACCCGCCTTTGCCCTCAATCTTGATAATCCGCGAACTGTAACCTTGATTTTGCACTTTATTCAAAACACGATCTTTAAAATCACCACAATCCAGCACCAGATCACACAAGGACTGGCCAATCAATTCTTCAGGGGTGTAATTTAGAGTGGAGCTAAAATTTTTATTGGCACTGATAATGATACCCTCGGTATCGATTACGCATAAGGACGTGCCTATTTCAATTGCCTGCTCGTATTCATGCAGATAGTGTTTTTTTTCATTTAAATCTTGCTTTAAATTAAACGACAGTCGCTCGAATTTTTCATAAATTTCGGTGACATCGACCATCAGCGACACAAATTCATCAATTTTATTATCCGTAACAATGGCGATAACACTGACATCAACCACATAAATAGCACCCGATTTTGTTGTTTTTTTAAGTATCCCCTGCCATTTTTTGTTCGTCAGCACAGCTTGTTTTAATTCATTGAGAATGTCTTGTTGATCATGCTTATAACTATTGAATAAATAATGCTGGCCTATCAATTCCGTTTCTGAATAACCGGTTAATTCGCAAAAATGCGGGTTGACATAAGTAATATCGCCATTGACATCCATTTTGACAACAATGGCTTTTTCGTCGACCAATTGCTTGTATTGTTCCAATAATTTATGATTCTGTTCTGCAGCACGAGCCAAATTCATTTGTTCAACAATCTCAAGCAGCTTATTTAATAAGCGTTCCACACTGATCGGCTTGGTAACGTAATGCTGTATGTCCAGTTCCAATGCCCGAAATAAATATTCCACATCATTGTGGGCGCTTAAAATGACAATGGGTTGCTTGGGATTCGTCACCTTGATGTCCGCCGCCATCGATAAACCATTCAAGACCGGCATTTGAATATCGGTAATCACAATATCGTGTCGCTTTTCCCGATAGAGTGCCAAGCCTTCCTGGCCATTTTTAGCAACCGACAATTCAGTCACATACAATTCTAATATCGATTGCAGTTCTTCCCGGGTTTCCAAGTCATCTTCTACATATAAAAGACGAATATCAGCAAGACTTGCGTATTTGTTATTATTCATGTCGATCCTTTTATTCAACTGGATTCAAATGCCAACAAAACTGGTGTTTTCCCTTTTCTTTAGCTTTATACATGGCTTCATCAGCATATTTTAACAGCAGCAATGGATCCATGCTGTCATCAGGATAGATGGCAATACCTATACTTGCCGAAATAGTGACTGTAAAACCATTCTGGTTTATGTCAAATACCAGCGCATCGAGAATGCGCCTAGCGGTGTCAGTCACCATCGATTTGGAGGTACGATTTAAAATAATGACAAATTCGTCTCCCCCCAAGCGCGCAACAGTATCTACTTCGCGCACAGAATGCCTTAAACGCTTGGCTACTTCAATAAGTAAATCATCGCCTTGTCCGTGACCAAAATGGTCATTAACCTGTTTAAAACCATCAAGATCGAGAAATAATAAAGCGACGTTATCATTAAAGCGTTTCGCTAAAGCCAGCGCATTCTCCAATTGATCAAATAGTAATTTTCTATTGGCCAATTTGGTTAGCGGATCAATTTCTGCGTGTATACGCAAGGTCTTCACTTCTTCCTCATACTTAAAGATTTCTTCAGTAGCGACTCTCAGTTGAGTTTCCAGCTTCTCTTGCGCCTCTAGCAACAGTTTTTCAGCTTGATTTCTTAGGGTAATGTCCATTAACAAGCCGACAAAATGCGTAATGCAACCATTTTCGTCAGTTAATGTGTTAATGTCGAGCCAAATGGGAAACGCCTGGCCTGATTTCTTTTTATACCAGATTTCATCTTGCCAACTGCCATCACGCACGAC
>CANNKH010000240.1 GCA_947504985.1 Methylococcaceae bacterium
ATACCGGTTATGAGCCTGTTTCGTTAAAAGTAATCGATGCGCCTAAAAAGCATACGCCCGATAAAAACACGGGTAAAAAAGATTTTCGGCACAGTAAAAAACCAGCTCCCCGCAACGCCAAAGCTGGAGCGGGTGAACCACGCAAGCCACAACGCGAACAGCGTAGAGGAAAAAAGTAGTCATGTATATGTCACCGGTGACGGTTGGCATTCAATTATAATTAAAACGTAACCTATTCAATTTAAGGGGGAGTAACCATGTCATTGTTATCATCATTTACCAAGCGATCAAAACTTACGTCAACGATTAAACAAGCGACGCAAGCGCGTAAAAGCGAAGGTAATGTTGCCGATAGTTTGTTTAAAGGCGCTTATCAAGGTTATGCGGAATTGTTGCTTGATGATCCGTTGCGCGCAGATGCTTTATATCACTGGGGATTTGCATTATTGCATCAGGCGAAAACCAAAACCGGCACTGAGGCTGCAAAAATATATCAGGATGCCATCAACAAATTTGCATTTTGCCTGCTGATTAATCCTGATTATCTAGGCGCTGCGATGGATGGCGGGGTTGCCTACATGGATTTGGCAAGACTTAACCAAGTGTCATCTGATGATGAGCTCTATAATCTAGCAAAAAAGCAGTTTGAAACGGCCAATGCCATTCATAAAGGTACCGCCTCTTATAATCTAGCTTGTATCTATGCGTTACGTGGTGAACAGGACGCTTGTCTGGGCGCGTTGGAAAATTCCCGTGATAACGGCAGTTTACCGGCACTTGCTGACATGGTGGCTGATCCTGATTTAAGTAGCGTTAAAGAACAGCAATGGTTTGTTGATTTTATTGCTGCTTTAGATAAAAAAGCTGATCTTGTTGATGAGCAGATTGCTGCTGATAGCAATGACGTTAGTGCTGAAGCGACGCTAGAAAACGTAACTGAAGACATCTCGGCTGAAAAATAACGCGCAGTACGACTGTGTCGTCGTTTGCAGGTTCGTATGAATGTGTTGTGTGTGTTGTAACTTTTGTTGTGGATGCCATGCTGCCAGTCCTTTAAGGACTGGCAGTCATGGCATTGCCGAGTATCGTACTTATTCGTTAGTTATTTTGCGAATAGCAAGAGGCTAGTAAAGTCTGCATTTTTGCCAGACCTAGACGGCGCGTTACGTCAATATTGCGTTGTGGAATGGTTTCAGGTTGCGGATACGTGTCAAGTGCCTGCTCAAGGCTGGCTTCCCGTAATAGATGCAGCATAGGGTAGGGCGAGCGGTTAGTATAATTGGCGGCGTCCTCCGATGTTGAGCCGTCAAAACAATAATCAGGATGAAAGCTGGCTAACTGGTAAATTCCCTCATACCCTTGATCCAGCAATAGCGTTTGAGCAAGTTCAAGAAAATCCAGATAATCGTCAAATTCTTTAAACGCATCGGCATAAATAAGCAATGTCGTTTCTATGCTGTCATCACTATCCAGTTGCTCGCATTCATCAATTATACTGAGTAAACAGTGTTCAAACGAGGTATCGCGGTTAACGATAAAACGAATACTTCCACGCTCCAATTCACGTTTTGCAAAGGGACAGATCGCGTGTTCAATAACCACCGTTTTTAACCATGCCAAGGTTGCGTTGATAAAGGGTGTTTGGGTGTTATTGGTCATAAAAATTGTCTTGCGATAGATGATTAGTAATGAATATGAAATAACTTATGCAAGGCAACCCGCAATAATAAACTACCGTTGGCTGAGCGGAGTCGAAGCCAACGGCCTGCTCAAAAGGGACGTTATTTATTGCGAGTTGCCTTAGACGATGTCTTATCGTTGGTAAGTAATAATTTTTAATCTTCTGATACACTGCCCGATCAAAAATACAAAAAGGATAATATGTGATGGATACTCTAGCATGGACTTCATGTCCTGATTGTAGACTGGTTGGTTTATGTCTACCTCATGGTCTTCATACCAATGAAGTCAAACAACTTGCCCGAATTGTAAAAAATAAACGACCATTGCAAACAGATGAATTGTTGTATGTGCAAGGTGATGAATGCCAAAGTCTATATGCAGTTAAATCAGGATCGTTTCGCAGCTTTATTGCCAATAAGGACGGTACCGAGCAAACCATCGGCTTTTATTTACCAGGCGAACTGATGGGGCTTGATTCCTTACAGTATGGACGCTTTAGCTGTTCTACGGTTGCCCTAGAAACGGGTGCCGTTTGCGAGGTGCCATTATTACGCCTTAATGAGTTATGCGCCAAGATACCCGGACTCCAGACACAGATGATGCGGATTTTGGGTAAGGAAATCGCTTCTGATCATGACAAAATTTTATTATTAGGGCATCGTGCGGCAAAAGCTAGAATGGCGACATTTCTGCTAATGTTATCAAAGCGATATGGCGCTTTGGGCTTTTCAAGTACCGTTTTTAATTTGAGTATGCGCCGTCAAGATATTGCTAATTTTCTTGGTTTAACCATTGAAACGGTGAGCCGTCAACTGGCAGAACTCAATAAACAAGGCGTTATTACCGTTAAACAGCGCGGAGTACAAATTAATGATCTTGAATTGTTAAAAGCGCTTGTTGAACATTGTCCGGTACAGACGCCTTGCGTTAAATAGACGTTGCATTGCAACGTCTCTACACTTGTCAATCTACCCGCAGATGCGAGATTTATTTTGCAGTTTGTGCAGATTCTGCGCCCGCTGGTTTGTCTGGACCTTTGCCAGAATCACAAGCAGTAAGTGTTGCAGCAGCAATAACTAACATAAATAAATAGCTAACAGTTTTCATAGACATCTCATTTTAGAATGTAAAAAATACCTTCTTTCTATAAAGACAGAAGGTGTTTTGAGCCTCTATCAAGGCTGGCGCTATCATGTCATAAATACTGGGATAGCAATTGATATGTATCAAGTGCTTTTAAGATAGTGTTCTACTTGTGCCAAAAATGCGTCAGGTTGTTGAACATGAAGCCAATGCCCTGCATTTGCAATAAAACGGAGTATCGCGTCAGGAAATAGCGCATAAACGTCTTCTTCTTTTACATAACCAGACGTTGCGCCGGCAATGAACAGTATTTTTCGGCACAATGGCGTTAAATGATCGCAGTCAGGAAATGCCACAATATTGGGCGCGGTATGCCGGAAAATATCCAGATCAATCCGCCAGCGATAGTGACCATTTTCAAGAATAAGATTTTGCAATAAAAACTGGCGATAGCTTAATTCCGGTATGGCTTCGGCGAGTAGCATTTCAGCTTGTTTGCGGTTACTTATTGCTGCCAGTGGCAACGCATTTAGCGCATTAATCAGCTGATCGAAATTGTGCTGGTAACTGACTGGAGCAATATCGGCAACAATCAGCTTATTGACTTGGTCAGGATAATTAAGTGCAAACCACATTGCCAGTTTGCCGCCCATACTGTGCCCTAGTAAGTTGACTACTGTAAAACCTTGTTGATCAATAAAAGCTAACAAATCGACTGCCATCGCCTGATAATCCATGACAGGATGATGTGGTGACGCGCCGTGATTACGCAAATCCGGTACATAAACACAATGATTGACCGCCAGTTTTTGTGCCACTTGCCGCCAATTGCGCGACGATGCAAAAAAACCATGCAGAATAATCAGTGGCGCAGTGTTCGGTTCACCAAATTGTTCAAAGGCCAGCTTGACCACACTCATCATGCAAACGCGAACAATGCGCCCATCAAGCCGCCGAAAATACCACCCCAAACAACCAACCAACCTAAATGTTCATGAATAATGGCCTGTACCATTTCCTTAACCAGTTGTGGAGTAAGTTCGCTCAGTCGTTTATCAATGACGGTTTCGATTTTACCCACGATATCCGCGCTGATTTTATGGGCATCTAAACCTTGCTGAAGCGCATTTTTAAACAGCTCAGAGTCCACCATTTCAGTCAGTGTGACGCGCATTTTTTCGGTAAACGGCTCTTTTAAGGGTATCAGAGCATCGGTACCGCCCATCATTAGCAACATGCTACCGAAAGAAGATTCCATAATGGAAGATACCAGCCCTTCGTAAATTTTGTCATAATTGACTGCATTCAATAAAGGTTCAAGATTAAGTAACTTACCGCCTTGCTGTTCCTCATTTTCAATAAATTGCTCGATGTTTTTTTCGGTAAAAAACTGCTCCATCATCAGTTTTTTGATGGACAGTTTAAAGTCTTCAAAGCGCTCAGGGATAACGCCAGAACCGTATAAATAAGGGATTTTTTCAAAAAGCATGTGAATCGCCAGCCAGTTAGTTATTGCACCTGATAGCGCAAAAAAACCGATGGATTTGATGAACTGCATATCGAAAATCAGGCCGATAATGATGATTGCAACAGCAATAATATTGGTTGCAATGCTTTTATTCAGAGGTGTTTTCATTGTTTTCAAGTGAACTCAGTGATTAAAGAAAAGGGATAAAGGCCATAAATTATAAATCAACAGTGCCTTGAGGCAGGTTTTTAGTGTTGAAATTAATTGTGCGACATGAAGTCACACCCGTTATTGTCTTACCTCGAAAGAGGCAGTGAGACTCGTTGTTCCCTCAACGGTAGCCTACCGATGCAGGCGAAGCTGGCAACGGCTTGGTTTGAAGCCATCGGGACAATGTAACCCCTC
>CANNKH010000241.1 GCA_947504985.1 Methylococcaceae bacterium
ATTAAATCTTTACTATTCAATTATTTATAAGTCCGATACACTCCTAGTCCTACCGTTTTAAACTGAAATTTAACGCGTAAACATCCCCGCGCGTGACGGGGTTTGCAACCCCGTCACCAACGTTTTGATACAGCCGTTATTCTTGAATCGTGCGGGAAAACCTGCGGACGGGGCAACATGCCCCGTCCGGCTTTGGGCGACTTAACGGAGAGCTATGGCGCTTTACTATGATTTGCCCGTGTATCGGGATACTTACCAATTGATTCTGAAGATTTTTGAATGCACCAAGTATTGACACATCAGATTACGTCATTTATAAGCCGGCGACCGGTGCGGTGACTTATGACTCGGATGGCAGTGGTATTGGTCAAGGCGTACAAATTGCGATGTTGGGTGTTAATTTAGCCTTGACGGCTACGGATTTTGTCGTTATTTAGCGGCGTTGTGTATTGTTCCTATGACTGCCCGTCCTTGAAGGACGGGCAGTCATATTGTCGGTAAGCCTGACACACGTCATCATTCTGATGGCAGGGTTAGCCCAGCAACTTCACAGACAATAATCGTAATGTTATCCTGTGCTCTGCCGCTTAATGCCTTATTCATCAATAAGCTGGCGATGTTCTGGTAGTCTGCTCCGCCCATCAGCTCCGCTATTTCGTCATCAGGTACTTCTTTATCCAAGCCATCACTACACAGCAGATAACGGTCTCCGCATTCGGCATCAAATTGGATAATGTCAAGATTCAATTGGGGGTGTCCACCAACCGCTTTGGTAATTACATTGGTGCCCGTGAGCTGTTCGGCGATTTCTTTACTCATTCCCGAGTGTATCAGTTCATTTAAGAAAGAATGGTCACGCGAAAGCTGTTGTAATTGTCCTTGCCGATAACGGTATAAACGGCTGTCACCCGCCCAAATCAACGCCGCTTGCAAACCGTCAACTAACAAGGTAACCACGGTGGTACCGATGATGCTGCCTCCTTCTATACGCTCGGCATAGGCGCAAAGATCGGCATTGATTTTTATCAGTCGATCGGTAAGCTTTTCAATCCGTTCGTTAAGCGTTCCGCTGTCTTCAAGTTCTGCTAAACCCTCCACGACCCAACGGCTGGCAATCTCGCCTGCTTGATGCCCACCCATGCCGTCGGCAACCACCCATAAACCTGATTCAGGTTTATTGAGCATGGCATCTTGGTTATATTTTCTTTTTTTTCCCGGATCAGTACGTCCGCAGGACTGCCAAATTACGTTGCTGTGGTGTTTCATTTTTGGTGGGTATTATTTTTTATAGGTCGGCGTATTGATGCAGGATTCTTCAGAAACTTTATCATACCATTGCTATGGTTTAATGCCTGTGCCGCTACTGTCCTCTATTTAAGTTTATGGTAGCATTGCAACAGCAGGTTGATTAATCTGCCAAAATTTGGCTCTCCCTATCGCATTTGAAAAGAACGGTTATGAAGACGGATCAAAGCACCTGCATTATTTCAACAAAGATACCTATCAATGAAGCTTCTTGCTGGACGGCTTGTTTAGTGGTCGTGTGGGGTGTCGGCGTCGGTAATAAAATCTTGCTAAACAAGGATGAGTTAACGATTGGTCGAGCCAAGGCAGTGGATGTGCGCCTTGAGGAAGCGGGCGTATCCAGACGACACGCGGTGATTAAGCGTCTGAACGAACAACAGTTTTTACTGATTGATACCAATAGCACCAATGGAACGCTGATAAACGCGGAGTACATTAAAGAGGTGCTATTAAAAGATCAAGATCTTATTGCTATTGGTGATAGCCGGTTAAAGTTTATTGCTGCTGACAGTCCAGAACAGCTCTATTACGAAGAACTTTATCGTCAAGCACAGATGGATAAAGCATTACAGGTTTATAACAAACACTATTTTTTAAACAAACTGGATGAAGAGGTGCAGCGCGGTAAGCGTTATGGATCGCCTTTGTCGCTAATGTTATTGGATGCCGATTATTTTAAACAGCTTAATGACACGCATGGTCATCTGGCGGGTGATGCGGCATTAATACAACTTACCGAAATTATCAAAAAACGTATCCGTGATACGGATTTTTTATGTCGTTATGGTGGCGAAGAATTCACCGTTATCATGCCGCAAACCCATCAGCAACAGGCCTATGTATTGGCTGAACATATCCGCATATTGGTTGCCAATACCCCCGTCAAACAAGGTAATACGGTCATTGATATGACGATCAGTATTGGCATCAGCAGTTATGCAAGACAGGAAGAACAAGCCTGCACGCCAGAATTGTTGATTACTCAAGCCGATAAAGCGCTGTATGAAGCTAAACACAGTGGCAGAAATAAAGTCATGTTATTTAACCCGATCTTACCGTGAGGTGGTAATGGATTCTGCAGCACTTTGCATGGGCTGTATGCAGCCCAAGGGTACGCAGTGGAGCTGCCCTCATTGTGGCTATCGTAACAAACCTCGTAACCCGATGGTGTTGCCCTATCAAGCCGTGCTTAACAGTAAATTCTTAATCGGTAGAATATTAGGCAAACCCGGTGGGTTTGGTGTGACCTATCTGGCTTGGGATTTAGTATTGCATACCACCGTTGCCATTAAAGAATATTTTCCTGGCAATTTGGCTACCCGTAGCCCCGATCACAGTACCGTTGTGTTTGATGATGATAATGACAAAGCACAATTCGGGCATGGCTTAGAACAATTTCTGCGCGAAGCACGTGCTTTGGCACAATTTAGTCATCCTAATATCGTGCGAGTAAGGGAATTTTTCCAGCAAAACAATACCGCTTATTTAGTCATGGATTACTATGAGGGGATTTCGCTAGAAGATTTTGTACAACGAAAAGGCGGTAAAATTTCAGAAGATCTTGCACTAAACCTATTAGTCCCTATTCTGGATGGCTTGAACCAAGTCCACCAAAAAAAGATGTTACATCGGGACATTAAACCCGCCAATATTTACCTGACCAAAGCAGGAACCGCCATTCTGCTGGATTTTGGCGCGGCACGTTTTGCGATAGGGCAAAATAGTCAAACGGTCTCCGTTATCTTAACCGCCGGTTTTGCTCCCTTTGAGCAATATCTCCAAAAAGCGGGCGAACTGCTGGGACCTTGGACAGATATTTACGCTTATGCCGCCACTTTATATGCGGTTACCACAGGGATGCCGCCTGACAATGCCATTAATCGCCACCAACACGATACCCTGTTGGCGCCTATTCAAATCATCCCAACACTAACCCTTCAATTCAGCCAAGCGGTGATGGCGGCTTTAACATTAGATACTAAGCAAAGACCGCAAACGGCGCAAGCCTTTCAAAGCCTGTTGTTAACGGGCAAAACCATGACTGGCGACAACCGGCATCAATCTTTTGCAACAGAAGATATTACCGATACCAAATCGCCTGATACCACGCAAGACGAGTCGACTTTGCTTTTTCAGGAAGCACCGTTGGCATCGGGTAATAACGTAAAAACCGCTGCTACGACGGTAAAGTCAACTCACTTTGTAAATTGCCCCCACTGTAAGGCACTCAACAATGTTGCGTTCGGACAGGTGCACACTCAATTAAATTGCCGACGGTGCAATAAAATAATGACTAAAAAAACGGCGGAGGAAGGCTCTCCTGTCCAGTGGCTGGCATTAGTCGCTGTTTTTCTGATAATAGCTTGGGTGCTGATGAAGCCAGACGATAAGCCGGCACCGATCCCTGAGATGCTGGCTACTACGCCTTTGCAAGCCCCCGAATCTGAGCCCGAGCCGATACCGGTAACGCCAATGGTAGTTGAGGCAGAACCGGAAATCCATGAAGTTATCGAAACAACGGCTATTGAACCAACGCTTGTCCAACCAGCGCCTGCAATCGTTGCCATGCCACCGGCAGTCGTTCCAATCCACGCCCGGCAAATGAACCCGCATCCACATCCAGGATTTTTACCGCATGGCAGGCCGCCAGAATCTGCACTTGAGGGCTGTAGAGGTAAACAGCGGGGCGATACTTGTGAAGATAAAAACCGCCCCGGTGATACGCGAGGTATTTGTAATTCACCTATGCCAGAAGATCATTTGGCCTGCGAACCTTTGCGATAACCCACTGTGACGTTACTTGTGGTGGGCAAAGGGGTAACGTATTGTTAGTCAAACCACTCAACCTAGGCAATCTTATGATTAAATTAGCGTTACTGTTTTCTGTGCTATTAAGTGCTTGTACTGGCATTCCCGAAGGATTAACGGCGGTTGATGATTTTGACGTCCAACGTTATCTCGGTAAATGGTATGAAATAGCCCGACTTGATCACCGTTTTGAACGTGGATTAGAAAATATTTCAGCAACTTACCGCTTACGGGATGATGGGGGTATTGATGTCATCAACCAAGGCTGGAATAGTAAAAATGGCGAATGGAAACAAGCCGAAGGTAAAGCCTATTTTGTTGAACAACCCGATAAGGGCAGGTTAAAAGTCTCCTTTTTCGGTCCTTTTTATGGGGGGTATAACATTACCTGATTAGCAAGATGCTTCAGCTTGCCTAAGCCAAGTTGCTGGACGTGGGCCAATGGACGCGGCGGCAACGAGTAGGTGCATAGGAAGCGTCTCAAGATGGAATCGTCGGTTGAAGCGGTAAGCAA